>JASLEQ010000232.1 GCA_030151135.1 Candidatus Sulfotelmatobacter sp.
TAAAATTCCGTTCGCAAGCGAACGGGATCATTTCGCTCAGGATGACAAAGGTGTGGGGCGGACACTCTTGTCCGTCGCCTTTGACTTTGCCGGTGAGTGAAAACGGCCACGTGGGACAGCCGCCCCCCGGCTGTAAGGCGGAGCAAAGCTCCGCCATTCTCCCACAAAAAAATCCGGAAGGCCGAAGCCTTCCGGAAGCAGTCCATCACTTTATCCAGAAACTACTGCTGATCGATTTCCACCTGATCGCCGACGTGAACATCTTCCAGCGCGAACACCAGCATGCCGGTGGCGGTAGTCGGAGTGACATTGATCACTACGATCTCTCCCATGGCCCGGCGCGGAAAATCAGCTACCCGAATCGAGGCGCCTTTGGTCTTGGTGAACATGTGTCCTTCGATGGAGGGCTGCACTTTCTGCGTGTCTTCGGTGGCGGACGCCTTGAACGAAAGCGAATCCACCGGATCGCGCAGGTCGGCTTCGTAGGTGCGCACGGCGCGCAGGTAGTCGCCTACCTTAACACCCTGGTTTGCTCCCACGTTCATGTAAACCTTCGAACCGGTTCCCAGCAGAAGATCGAAGTCCTTGGCCAGCACGATGCGTCCGCTGGCTTTGCCGGTGCTCGGAAGGAAGCGGTCAAAGCGTTCGGGCTGATGAAAAGCCGCAACCGGTTTTTCCACGAAAGGAATCGCGACGTCCCCTGGGACCATGGCTTCGCAGCTGAATTCCACGTGACCGATCGCCATCTTGCTGCGTGTATCCACGATGCGTACCCGGCCCAGTTCAGAGTAGGGCTGGCCCATCGATTTCAACATGGCATTCTGGCCCGCAAACAATTCGTACCGGTTGGGATCCTGCAATTCGCGCACGATCTCGTACTCTTGTCCGACCTGGTAGCCGGTGCCGGAAAGGAACACCATGTCGTTGCGTGCGAACTTGGTGGTATTCGGGCTTTCTAACCCACCCGCGACGAAGTTGGCGTTCGGAACAAGATCCTTGCTGACAAATCCGCCACAATAAAGGTCGGCAGCCGTCGGAGTCTGCACCCGCTCTACCGGGAAACCGCCAGTCGTAATCTGCGTGCCTTGGGGGCCTTGATCGGCCGCGATGGTATCGGCCTGCTGTGCAGTCGCCGCTACCGTCATCGCCAGGCACAGTAACAGCAACAGTCCTGTTTTCTTCATGTTACCTCCGAAATCGAGGCCGGGGCCCGGGCCGGCTTTCTACTGCTAACTGCATTAGATACAAGGGCTTTCAAGCCGGACAGTAACAAGCGCCGGAGCCTTGGTCAAGGTTACGCTGGTGTTATCGACGGTACGTTAAATAGTTTGGCGCGGCTGAATTCGATAATCCCCTGTTGCATCTACAATTACGCGCCTGTAATATCCCGACTCGTTCCCCCATGATGACCGCCGCCGCTAACAACTACATAAGCAGACTCTTGCCCCTGAGGTTGCCTCGGGTCTGCGTGGCTGTCACCGACTCCGATGCCACCGCGCTGGTGGACAAGGCGGAGACCCTGATCCGGGATAACACCTTTCTGGAGTTCAGGTTAGATTACCTCTCCAAGCCGGCGCTGGCTTTACCGAAAATCAAGCGGCTGATGGAGTACAACCCTCACGTGGTGGCCATCGCCACCTGCCGCAGGGTAGCCAGCGGAGGCAAGTTTCAGGGCTCCTTGGCGTCCCAATTAGACATTCTCGGGAAAGCCAGTGCCTCAGGATGCCAGCTGCTCGATCTCGAGCTGCAGAGTGCCTCCAAATGCAAGCCTGACCAGGTGCAGCGACTGCGCAGCCGCTCGGCATTGATCCTTTCCTACCACGACTTTCGGGCCACCAAGAATCTGGAGGACACGCTCGAAAAGATGACGGCTATCTCCGCCGACTTTTACAAAATTGTCGGTACAGCCACCACCCTCTACGACAACGTCACCATGATGAAGTTTCTGGAGAAAAATGGGGACAGTCATTCCCTCATCGGTTTGTGCATGGGCGAGCAAGGCATCATCAGCCGGCTGCTAGGAGTGCGGGCGGGCAGCATATTCACTTTCGCGTCAGTCAGCCCGGACGAAAAGACCGCGCCCGGCCAGATCACCGCCCAGGAATTGCGCAGCACCTATCGCATCGAGCAGGTGGACGTCGCAACGCGGGTGTATGGAGTTGCAGGTGATCCGGTGGCGCACTCGCTCTCGCCCGCCATCATGAACGCCGCGCTTCGCCGCGAAAATGTGAATGGAGTTTATCTCCCGCTGCATGCCAAGACCCTGAAGGATTTGTTGAGTTGCGTGAAGGACATACCCATTCACGGCCTCTCCGTCACCATGCCGTACAAGGAGGCGGTCCTCAAATATCTCGACAACACCGATTCTCATACGACTAAGATCGGAGCCTGTAACACGGTAGTGAGAGCGCACGACGGCAAGCTGTATGGGTTCAACACCGACGCCGCCGGAGTTGTGCGGCCGCTGGAACAGCGGATCACGATCGAGAAAGCAAAGATTCTGGTGCTAGGCGCAGGCGGAGCCGCGCGGGCAGCAGTGTTTGGACTCAAAGAGCGCGGCGCGGAAGTTTACATCCTGAACCGCACCGCGGCCCCAGCTCAAAAACTCGCTCACCAGGCCAGAGCTCGCATCGCCAAGCGAACCGACCTGAAAAAACTCAGCTTCGACGTAATCATCAATGCTACTCCGGTGGGCATGGGAAACTCGCGCGAGTCTCCGTTGAAAGAGAATGAGATCAACACCAAATACTTGTTTGAGATGATTTACGATCCCGCCGAAACCCAGCTCATGAAGTTCGCGAAAGAACGCGGCGCGGAGGTGATTCCAGGAATTGAGATGTTCGTCCATCAGGCAGCGCGCCAGTTCGAAATCTGGACT
>JASLEQ010000237.1 GCA_030151135.1 Candidatus Sulfotelmatobacter sp.
AATGTCTCTTTCACCTCCACCGTGGTGGAGGCTCCAACTGCCAGCGCGGCGTCCATCTTCACCGTCTGATCGATTTCGAGGTGAAAGGGAGCAGTGTTCAGGTTCGAGAAGCCAGTTGCCTCCACATGAATCACATACGTGCCGATTGGCAGGAACCGGATCGTGTACACACCTGCTGCATTCGTCGCGGCCGAAGTCTTAACAGACGTCGCGACATTCTCCGCGGTCACTTTTGCGCCCACTACCAGTGCACCACTCGGATCGGTAACTTGTCCGGTTATCGACCCCGTCACGGTTTGGGCGGAGCCGAAAGAGCATGAGAGCAAGGCAAACAGGAGAATGCCAATCGCGTATTGGCGTCTATTCATACAGAAACCTCCGATACCGACCAACCATGACTGAGGGGCGGCTATGCGATTCCTTTGGGTATGCAACAGGCGACGCTAGTCGTTTCGCGCAATCACTGTCAAGAATAAAATGATCGTTTGTGGCGATATCAATCATTACTCTAGTACGTTTTAACGATTTTCGAGCTATATTGTTCCTGAAACTGGCTGAAACGGTCTTATAACGTGTTTCCGATCACAACGGGCCTGAATCCCTGATGATAGATTTGCTATTCCCTTTTCCTAGGTCGCACATCCACCAATCGAGGGCTCCAGATGAAGGCACTCAACCGCGCAGATCAAATTCTGAGAGAACTTCGTCAGGAAGGAGACCTCTCGCTCGAAGTTTTGATCAAGAGGTTGGGGGCTTCTGCGGCCAGCGTACGGCGCGACCTCGCCAAACTGGAATCGAAGGGCTTAGTGCGGCGCACACATGGTGGAGTGACGCTCGTTGAGCCGTTGCTTTACGAACCCTTTCGATACGACTCGCTGTTTCAAAATCGAGAGCAACACCGGGCCACCGAAAAGCGACGCATCGGACTTATCGCCGCCGAACTCATTCAGGAAAATGAGACCGTCGGCTTTACCGCGGGAACGACAACTACGCACGTAGCCAGGAATCTCAGAAACCGGCACAACATCCGCGTGATCACCAATGCCATCAATATCGCGATGGAACTCAGCAATTGCGCAGGCCTGCGAACCTTCGTGACTGGAGGGTTCGTACAGTGGGCGGGATCGTTCTCATTGGTGGGACACGCAGCGACAGACTCGCTGAAAGACGTTTACATGGACCGCGTCTTTGTAAGCGTCTGCGGGATTGATATTACTCGAGGCATTACTGTGATAGAGACCGAAGAGGCCCTGACGTTCCGGACCATGATTCAGCAGTCCAAGCAAGTCGTCGTTGTTGCGGACTCGACGAAAATCGGTATCGTCACCCCGGCGTTAATCAGCCCAATCTCACAGGTACACGCGATCGTGACCGACATGCACGCTTCCGACCAAGCCATTACACCGTTTGTGGATCGAGGTATCGAAGTCCGCCGCGTTTAATGACCAGTTGTCCGGCGTCAAACCCTGCGCTAGAGCGTTTCCCCCGTCCACCTTTTATTTGAGGCCATACACGTCCAGTTCGCCTCGTGGATTTGGAGTACTCACGAGATCGTGTCCGGTCGAGATATAAACCTTGCCGTTTCCGGCGATTGGTGCAGTGAACTTGATTCCGTAGCCAGGAACGTCCACTCCATTGGCCGCCATACTGCTGTCGTAGAGCTCTCCATTCGAAAGATGGCTGGGATCGTAAACGCGCAGGGTCGCATTCGTCGTGCCGTTGCCCTGAAGCGGATTCCCGTGATCGATCATCCACAGAACGGCATTGGAAGTGCCGTTCGCCGAAATGAACGTCGTGGTGCCATAACTTCCTGCCGAGATGTAGTCGTTCGGTGTGTAGTTCGAGTTGTAGGTCAAAGGCGTCGGTGATCCCGCTGTATATACGAACTGGCGGATGGGGGCTGGTACCGGACCGGTGGGCGTGATACCGAGATAGACCGATCCGTTGAAGTATGTTGCCGTGCCGAAGATTTCGTACGAATTGATCTCAGCAGAGCCCGACACGCCTCCGGAACTGTTGCAGGTGTTCTGGTATGGGGCCGACAGATCCGGCTCGAAGAAAGTCGTATAGGTCGCGCCGATGTCGTTATTTTGCTCCTGACCCAGATCCCCGGTGTTGACCAGATACAGCTTTCCGGTTTTGCCACCCGCCAAAGCTTGCATGGGCGTAGACCCGCTGGCTGGTAACAATAGAATTCCGCCCGCTGCAAGATCGGCGTCGGCGCAATCCATGTACTGCCAAACGAAAGGAGTGAAGTAGTCTTCCAACTGAAGTGTCTGCGAAAACTTCACGATGGAATCACTAAATGCCGTCTGTCCATCCCACGGACCATTGCCGGTCGTGATATAGACGTTGCCTTGGCCATCGGCTGCAGGACCACCGCCGCCCATCCAAACGCCGCCGGCGCTGGCGTATGGCCCTTCGCCAGTAAGGTTCGGGCTTGAATTGAAGACTCCGGTTTGCACGAGCGATGTTTTGTCGTAAGACAGCAGCCAGCCGCTGTGGCACGAGCCGAAGCCGATGTATACCGAGCCATACGCTACGAGCAGCGCCGCCCGTTGCAGGCAGGCAGTTGTCAGCGTCGTTGCGTTTGTTCCAGACACTTGCGCTGTGATCTGCACTGGGCTTCCTGCCCTTTGAGCTCCCGTCGTGATGTCCAGAGCACTCAGGCGGAATGTTCCGCCCGCCGCCGATGACTGCATCGACACCACATACATCGTATTCGTCGTCAGGTCGATCGCTGGCGTCGAGGTCACACCCTCCACCGGCTGAATAGGCCCATTTGTAATTGGGGTCTCACCAGGTTGCAGCAGAGAAACCTGCCACAACGGATTAGCGTTGGTTCCAGTATTGCTGTCCGCGTCAAATGCGTACACGCTGTCATTCTCAGTGGCCGCAAACAGCACGTTGTGAACTGTGCCATCGCCCATTGTTAAATTCGACACCAGCAACGGCTGGCCATAAACGTAACCGTCCACAAGCTGCGAAAATAGTTTTCCAAAGCTCTGCGGAGTTACATTCGCTGGAGTCAGAGTCGTTTCCTTGCCGTTCACTCCGCTGCGAGTTTGATCCACGTGAAACATCGGAATGTTGGACCCGCTATTGGTCGATTGTGAAACGTTTACCGTAGCGCTGCTCGTGAATCCTTGGAATGACGCCGTCACGCTGGTCGCAGGTCCGGTTCCAACAGCAATGGCTAAACCACTCGATGTAACCGTGACTTCACTCGTATTCCCCGAAGTCCAGGTCGCAGATGACGTCACATTTCCGGTGGTTCCATTTGAGTACGTGGCAGTCGCCGTGAACTGCTGGGTTCCGCCGACCACAAGGTTCGCAGAGGTCGGTGTGACCGCAATCGACGTCACCGGCAAGGCCGTCGCAGTCAAGGCTGCCGATCCGCTCTTGCCTTGATATGTCGCGGTAATCGTAGCCTGTCCCGCGCCTACTGCGGTGGCAAGTCCCGAAGCGTTGACGGTTGCAACCGAATTGGCGGAACTGCTCCAGGTCGCCGTCGAGGTCACATTCCCCGTTGTTCCGTTACTGTAAGTCGCGG
>JASLEQ010000308.1 GCA_030151135.1 Candidatus Sulfotelmatobacter sp.
GTAGGAAGGGTCGGTGAAAATTTCCTGGTATCCGGTGATGGAAGTATTAAAAACGACTTCGCCGTAGCATTCGCCTTTGGCGCCGTAGCCTTTGCCTCGGAAGACTCTGCCGTCTTCCAGCGCAAGGATAGCCTGCATTCTTGCTCCGAAGAGTGGATTTTATGGATTTTATCAGGGATTTCCCTGAGGGCCAAGAACAGAAGCCGCGCAAACTGAGGAAAACTGGGAAGAAATTCGAAGCCTTGCCTGATCCCTGTCGAGTGTCGGAACCTAACCCGACGAACCGCGCTACCGCACTCGCCCCATCTTTTCCATCGGCCAATATCCGAATACCGCTTTGCCATAGATGAAGCTCTGATTTACGGCCCCGAAATCGCGACTGTCGTTCGACATGGAGCGGTGATCGCCCAGCACAAAATACGAGTCCGGCGGGACCGTAAATTCCGGATAAGACCGGGCGTCCACATACTCTGCGGGAACGTAGGGCTCGGCCAGCGGTTGACCGTTCACATAAACCAGGCCCGCATCGATGCGGATTTTGTCGCCAGCCATGCCAATCACGCGCTTGATATAGCTTTTCGAGGGATCGCGGGGATACCGGAATACGACGATATCTCCACGTCCGATCGGCTCCAGCCGATAGACAAATTTGTTGACGAAGATCCGCTCCTGGTCTTCCAGAGAGGGCATCATGCTGGTGCCTTCCACCTTCACCGGCTGGTAGAGGAAGATGATGATGAACGCAGAAATTGCGAGCGAGATGATCAGGTCACGCAGCCAAACACCCAGGCCCGTAGTAAAACGCGGCGCAGGACTCGCGCCCACTATTGGAGCAATCGGTAATGGGGGCACCGTCGCGGCAGGTGCCGTCATTTCGACTCCGGAACTTAGCTTAGGCTCTGGGGAACTTTCCGGCATGCGTCTCTATTGTATACAGAAGCATGCGCGGAGATCGTGGGTTGTACGCGGTCGGGGTACAATAGCAAAACTGGGGAGAAGAAAAATATGCCTTTGAATCTCACTCGCAACAAATTTGCCTCCCGCGTCCTTTCCATGGCATTCCTCTTTGTGGTGACACTTTCCGTGTCCGCGCAATGGACCGCCCCGCAGGAAACCGGTGGAGTTCCGGCTTACAATGCCGGGCCACCGCCCAAAGGCACGAAGTTGCCCCCGATCCTGACCAAGGCAGAGCTTTGGGGAGGGGATGCCCAGAATCCCTACCAAACGCATGCCTACGAGCTGGCTGCGAAGATTCCTAATGTGTTGCATCAGCAACCTTGCTATTGCTTTTGCGATCGCATCGGTCATAACAGCCTCCACAGCTGTTTTGAGGGAACTCATGGGGCCCGTTGCTCCACCTGTTTGAAGGAGCTCTACTACTCTTATCAGCAGACCAAAAAGGGTAAAACGGCAACCCAGATTCGCGCCGGCATCATGAAAGGCGAGTGGAAGCAAATCGATTTAGACGCAGCCGCGACGATGAACTGAGGACGACTGGACTGTTGCGGTAGGCAGCCACGCCTCGTGACCTTTACCTGCGAGCTACGTTTGGGCGATACTTTACTGCTCAGATAATAAGCAATCCAAGGAGCCCGCCATTACTAAGAGCACAGGAAGAGTCTTACACATGGCCCAGAAATCTACGCCAAAGAAACCCGCCGCGGAAGATCCGCGTTACACGCAGGCGTTACAGAGCTACGAGACCGGTCTGCGCGCTATGCAAGAGCATAAATTCGATAAGGCTAAGCCTCACTTTCAAAAGGTTCTAACCGGTCCCAGCAAGGAGCTGATCGATCGGGCGACAGTTCATCTCAGCATCTGCAGTCAGCATCTGGAGCGAGTGGCATCAACGCAGTTCAAAACTCCCGAGGAGCATTTCGACTACGCCGTTTCGTTGATGAATGTGGGTGACTATGTTACCGCCCGCGAGCACATTGACAAACTGCTCAAGCAGAATCCCAAGGCCGACTATGTTGTGTATGGCCTTGCTGCACTCGACTGCTTGACCGGCCATGTAGAAGACTCCCTGCGGCATCTGGACGAGGCGTTGCGCCTGAACGCACAATTGCGTTTTCAAGCCCGCAACGACTCCGATTTCCAGAACCTGGCTGAAGATCCGCGATTTACTGAACTCCTGTATCCCGATCCGGGAGCGGAATTGGGATCTGACCAGCTCGGCGAAACAGAGTCTTTGTAGCTGACAGCGAGGAAAGCTGGATGGAGACGAAGGTTGCTGACACCGCTGCCCAGGAAAAATGTGCGCCGGCCAGCGGCCTCCGAGTAGTCGCCATCGGTGGCGGCACTGGACTGTCAACTCTTCTTAAAGGACTCAAGCGCTTCGTCCTTTCCCCGTCCGTACTTGAAGCCAAAACAAGCGGGCCGCTGATCCGCGATCTTTCGGCGGTGGTGACGGTCAGTGACGATGGCGGTTCAAGTGGACGACTGCGCAAAGAGCTCAATATGTTGCCGCCAGGAGACATACGAAACTGTATCGTCGCCCTGAGCGAAGACGAAGCTCTGCTCTCGAAGCTGTTTCGGCACCGCTTCGAGAAAGGGTCCGGACTGGAAGGCCATAGCTTCGGCAATCTATTCCTGGCAGCACTCACGTCCCTCACCTCCGACTTTTCCGAGGCGGTGCGGCTCTCGTCTGAGATTCTACTGACGCGCGGACACATCTATCCGGCCACAACATCGAACATCGAATTGGAAGCCTTGATGGAAGACGGCACGCGGGTTCGGGGCGAAACCAGAATCACTGCCAGCAAGGGACGCATCCGCGAACTATTCCTTGTACCGCCCGATGTGGGTCCAATGCCCCAGACGCTGGAAGCTATTGCCAATGCGGATCTGATCACAATCGGTCCCGGGTCCCTTTTCACAAGCCTGATTCCGAATCTGTTGGTTCGCGGGATTCCGCAGGCCATTGAGAAATCGAAGGCGACGAAGGTCTATATCTGCAATCTCATGACGCAGGCCAATGAAAGCCTTGGGCTCACCGCGGCCGATCACATACGGGCCTTGACTCGCCATGCTCAGGGACCGATTTTCGACTATGCCCTTATCAATCGGACGCCAGCCTCAGAAGAACTGAAGCAAAAATACGCGTCCGAAGGCGCCTGTCAGATCGAGAATGACCTTGATGCAGTGGAAGCGTTGGGGGTGATTCCAGTGTTGGGAGACTACCTGGAAGAGGCCGGAGTCGCCCGCCACAATTTCACCCGGGCGGCAAAAGACGCTCTCGATCTCGCCGTTCAAGGAAGTTCGGCCCGCCATTCGCATTGAAAACATTTCCCACCCGCAGCGGTTTCCGACTTGTCACCTGATTGTGAAGCGCGGCACGGTTCCTGTATCGTTGGCATCGATTCGGAAATAAAACATGATGAAAGGCTTCATCCTTCTGCTCCTGTTGGCGAGCGCCTGTCGATCGATCGCCCAAGGTGCGCCGGAACAGGGAGCGAACGAGGTCGAAATCTGGACCGGGGGCGGCCACTCCGTTGCGGGCGGCCGCGGGGACACTGCAGTTTTCAACGCTGGCCTGCGCTATGGATGGGTTCTCACTGCCCCTCATCTTCCGAGCGTTCTTCGCGGACGATTTGAATACGCGGTCGATGCCATCCCGGTCTTCGTCGCATTCCAACCCGGAAATACCGCTTACGGCGCAGGATTCGATCCGCTGGCACTCAAATGGAATTTCCAGAGGCGTGGGCGCCTGTCTCCATTCCTCGAACTGACCGGCGGAGTTCTTTTCACCAACCACGATGTTCCCAACGGCACCAACACAGTCAACTTCATGGATCAGGCGGCATTGGGCACTCGTATTCTTGGCGCCCGGTGCAACCTCAGCGTTGAGTTGCGGTATATGCATATTTCCAATGCAGGATTGGCCACCCCCAATCCTGGAGTCAATACCGTGCAAGTGCGCTTGGGAATCGGGAAGCTGTTTTGGCGGCACTCGCTCCATCCCGAAAACATTCTCGTCCGAGCAGATTCGCCTGTTGCGCCTTAAGTCCGGCAACATTATCCTCATCGGTTATGTCTACGCTCGTCGAATGTGTTCCGAATTTCTCCGAAGGCCGGGATAAAAGCAAAGTCGATGCGATCGTTGATTCGATGAAGATGCCGGGCGTGTATCTGCTCGATCGCGAGATGGATTTCGACCACAACCGATGCGTCATCACTCTGGTGGGTGAGCGCGAAGCGATCCAGGAAGCCGCAATTCGGGGCGTGGGCAAAGCGGCGGAGTTGATCGATCTGAATTCCCATTCGGGAGCTCATCCTCGAATGGGTGCTGCCGACGTGGTCCCTTTCATTCCGATTGACGGCGTCACCATTGAAGATTGTGTCGCAATAGCAAACCATGTAGGAGAAGAAATCTGGAAACGATATCAGGTCCCGGTCTACCTGTACGAAGCGGCGGCAAGACTTCCCGAGCGGCAAGGCCTGGAGAACATTCGACGTGGGCAGTTCGAAGGGATTCGAGCCGAGATCGCGACCAATCCAGCCCGCCGGCCTGATATTGGGGACCCTAGGGTGCACCGGACCGCAGGAGCTACCGTGGT
>JASLEQ010000327.1 GCA_030151135.1 Candidatus Sulfotelmatobacter sp.
GCCCTGTTTTGCGACCGCCGCTTCAATACCGTGTTCGTCTATCACAATGGAGACGAATCGTATTACGCGGCCAGGGGATTCCGCGGGTCCCTCAAGGTTTAGACTGGATTTTGCCATGAACGAAAAAAATCCCAAGGTCGACGCTATCCTGCGGCGCGCTGCCAACTGGCGCGAAGAGTTTGACATGCTCCGGACGATCGTCCTCGGCTGCGGTCTGACCGAAGAATTGAAGTGGTATCAGCCCTGTTATACCT
This sequence comes from Candidatus Sulfotelmatobacter sp., assembly GCA_030151135.1. The sequence continues at coordinate 255 of JASLEQ010000327.1, forward strand.
TTCAGAACAAGAACGTTGTTTTAATCCACGGCTTCAAAGAATACTGCGCCCTCCTGTTTTTCAAGGGCGCTCTGCTCGAAGATCCCAAGCGCATTCTGATTCAACAAACCGAGAACGTGCAGGCGGCGCGCCAGATTCGTTTCACCAACGTTCGGGACATCGCCAGGATGAAACCAACCTTGAAGGCCTACATTGATGAGGCGGTCGCGCTGGAAAAGGCTGGCAAAAAGGTCAAGCTCAAAAAGACAACGGACTTTAAAGTTCCCGGCGAATTCCAAAAGAAGTTAGATGAACTCCCCGACTTGAAAACCGCGTTTCACGCCTTGACCCCCGGTCGCCAACGCGGTTATCTCTATCACTTTTCCCAGGCCAAACAATCTAAAACACGTCAGGAACGTATCGAAAAATGGACGCCGCAAATTCTCAGAGGGAAGGGAATCGACGACTGATCCCCATCCAACGCCCGACACCACCCCATTCGACGCCACCCACTACAGGACTATCTTCGCCACTATTGAAGCCGATTGTATTTCTTCAGTACGTCGCGGAGCCTGTCATGGGGCAAAGCGATGACAGTGTGGTTGTTAATTCCTGTCATGGTTTCAGCGGCCACCATCGCATTGATCACTGCCTCTTCTGTTGCCTGCACGGTCGCAAGGAAAACCGGATCCAGCGCATCATTCGGCATCATCGTAAGTTGATGCAGTCCCTTGGTGCCAACCGCTCCCGGATTTGCCGTTGAGAAGGCGATGAAGATATCGCCTGACCCGTCTCCTGAATAGCTGCCATCCCGTCCCAACCCCAGCGAAATCTTCTTCGCAATTCGTTTCAATTGTGTGGGGATCAGTGGCGCATCGGTCGCTACGACCACAATGATCGAGCCAATATCATTCTGCCAAATCGTGTGCTCCGGAATTTCCCGCCCCACGTTGACGCCGGCAATTCGCAGCTGATCTCGCGATCCGTAGTTGCACTGGACCAGCACACCCACGGTATACCCTCCGTCTTTGGCCGATAGAACTCGTGAGCTGGTGCCAATGCCGCCTTTGAATTCATTGCAGATCATTCCGGTCCCGCCGCCAACGTTTCCTTCCTCAACGAATCCGGAGTGCGCCGCGTCCAGGGCGTGCCACGCATCTTCCGGCTTCACATGGAATCCGTTGATGTCGTTGAGATAGCCGTCCCATGTCTCAGCCACCACCGGCAGCGACCACCAGTAGCCCTCCATGTCAGGAGAGCCATGCTTCACCTTCCACGCGATCACCGCATCTCTCACCACCCCCACGCTGTGCGTATTCGTGATCATCACCGGGCCGTTCAGAAATCCCGAGTCGTCCACCCATGTGGTACCGGTCATCTCGCCGTTGCCGTTCAGTGTGAACCACGCCGCAAAAACCGCGTCGTTGCTTTCCTTCCCTCGCGGGTGAATGGCCGTCACCCCGGTCCGGACCGGCCCTTTCCCAATCTCCAGCTTGCCTTCTCCCGAGATGAGCGTGGTGTGGCCGACCTCTACGCCTTTCACATCGGTGATGGCATTGTACGTACCAGGGTTTCCGTCGAACGGAACCCCAAGATCGCGGGCGCGTGGCTTCGTCTGGGCACTCAGGCTCAGGGCGCAAAGCAGCAACGTCATACTGCATACAGAGCGGTGTATGCGGGAACGGGACATTGGGCCTCCAGGCAAACAGGCAGTATAAAGGATGTATGCGTTTCCCTGGGTTCTGGCGAATCGCTTGCCACCGCAACCTCTGGAACGCCTTACTCCACCGCTTTTGCTGCATCTCGCCGGGAGTACAATCGCATCAAAGCTGCTTCTTAGGAAAGACGGGAGAAGAAGAACATGGACAGTTGGAAGAAGGCCGTTGTGATGGCGTCAATCGGAGCAGCAGGGCTTTTGTTCTTGAAGAAAAGGTATCCCGCCGGTGTTCTGGCCACAGGTGTCGGGCTGGCAGTGCTGGCTTCGGAATACCCCGACAGATTCGAAAAAGTCCGGCGTTCGCTCCCCGAGTATTTCGACCGTGGCATGCAGATCATGGAGATGGCGGGAAAAGCCGGCAAGCGTATTACCCAGGCCGCGGGACATGGCGGGGCCGATATTTGGGACGAGATCATCGGCTAGAATCTCGCCGCCCTACTCGATGCCCAATTGCTTCCGCGCTTCCGGACTCAGCCGCTCCGGGGTCCACGGCGGGGTCCATACAACATTGACGGCAGCATTGCGGATGCCGGGAAGCTGTTCCAGCCGCGACTTGACCTGCATGCTGATGTTGACGTGCTCCGGGCAACCTTGGGCGGTCAAAGTCATGTCGACCGACACGTCCTGCTTGTCTTCCGGCGCTGGCACAAAATTCACGTGGTAAATCAGTCCAAGGTCCACAATATTGACTGGAATCTCGGGATCGTAGCAGCTCTTTAAAGCGCTCAAGACGTCTTGTTCATTGACTGGCATCGGGTAACTCCAGCTTCAGTTTACAACGGCGAGTCGTTACCATGAATTCATGACCGCAGACACCAGACGGAAAATTCAGCTAGCTCTCCTATTAGCCTTTGTGGTCGCAGCCGCCCGCGCCGGATACATCTTCTACCAGCGGCATCAGGACCGCCTCGCCGTCGAACGCCAGAAGCAGGCGCAGAACGCCGGGTATTCCAATCCCGACTATTACGTGAGCCCTAAGAAACTCTATCCCTACGACCTGAAAAGTGCGAAGCAATTGACCCAGCAGCCCGCTTGGGTCAAGGAAGGATATCGCTATGTCTATTACGCGTATCAGCCCGCCGGCAAACATGTGGATTTCGCCCACGACGCAGGCACGTTAGGCCCCATTGAGAAATTGCAGATCAAAGATGTGATCGCAGCCGCCAACCGCGTCGCCGGACAGCCGGCTCAGGTAGTCGCCATTTTCGAGAAGGATGGAAAGAACTATGCCGTACCCATCGGCTACGAACAGAACGGTGAATACAAGATCTATTCCGACGAAATGTTCTTCGTCGAAGACCCCCACGATCTTTACAAGCACTGGTCCGGCGACGTCTGGCAAGCCGTCGAACAGCATCAGGTAAAGCCAGGGATGAACGAACTGCAGGCCGATTTTGCCATCGGCATGGGAGTGCCCGACTCGGGAGATACCTCGTATGAGAAAACGGTTCGCTATCCGAATGGTGGAAAGCCGCTCGTCGTGGTCTATCACGACGGCAAGGCGGCAGAAATAAAGCCCGGCGAGCCCGCCTCGTAGGCCACCTCTTCAGGATTTTATTCACCGCTAAGCGATACTTACGTGGATGGAGAGTTCCGGCCCATATGAGGGTCCTCAATTTTCCATGGCTGCGTCCGAATTGGCTGAAGCGGCCAACTGGCCCCAAGCTGATTTATCTGAGAGAGAACTTCCTTCATCTTTTTCACTTTTGTTTTCCTTCCGTTGCGGTGATTTCCACAGGACGTTGTGACGGCCGTCCTTGCGCGGCTCGGCGCAAAAGAGCGATCATCCCGCCAGAGCACGGCGTGAGCACCACTCGGCGAATCCCATTTTGGGAAACGGCCCGGCTGGGTACCGTCGCAAGTTCTTTGAAATCAAGATTTTGCCCGTAAGTGATTGTGCCCCATAGATTAAATTGCAATTTGGCGCTAAGTCTCTGATTTTAGAGATTAGGGGGAGGGGGGTGCCCCCCTCAGAATGCGGATGTTCCCAATTTGGGAATTTCAGTTCGCTGGCTACTCGCTGTGTACTGTTCCTCTATTCGACAATTCCAGCAAAATCTTCGACCGATTTGAATTACTCCGCACCGGTTTCGCTCCCATCGTCTGCAAATTGAATCTCGATCCGTTCTGCGGAATGGTTCAGAAGCTTTTTCGAAAGCCCGCAATTGCCCTTACCGCACAGACCGCATATCTTCAAGAAGACAGTCCTGAGGACGAGATGAATGTCTTGGTTCTGAATGCCGGAAGTTCCAGCTTGAAGTTTCAGATCATCGCCACCGATCTCGATCCGATCAAGAACGACAAAGACGATCGCATCCTCCGTGGCGAAGTCGAGGACATCGGCGGCGAAGCGATCGTCAAACTGCAATACCGGAAAGACCCGGCTCGTACTATGACCGCGCCATTGCGCGATATGACCGCGGTTCTCGATTACGTGCTGCGCTATATCGCATCCGACCGTTCCGGTGTGAACGAGATCAAGAGCACCGGTGACATTCATGCCGTTGGACATCGCGTTGTGCATGGTGGCGAAACATTTAAGGAATCGACGCTCATCGACGACCGCGTGCTCAAAGGTATTGAGGAGTGCATCGATCTTGCCCCGTTACACAATCCGAATAATCTGAAGGGAATCGCGGCAGCCCGCGAATCATTCGGCAGCGGAATTCCGCAGGTTGCAGTCTTCGACACCTCCTTCCACCATTCCATTCCCGATCAGGCTTATCTCTACGCGATTCCGTACCATCTGTATCGCCGTTACCGCATTCGCCGGTACGGATTCCATGGCACCTCGCACCGCTATGTTGCTTTCCGCTATCGCGCCCTGCGTGGCATTGCACGAGAGCAGACCAATATCATCACGTTTCATCTGGGCAATGGATGTTCTGCCGCAGCGATCAAGAATGGCGCGTCCATTGACACCTCGATGGGCATGACCCCCCTTGAAGGCCTGGTGATGGGAACGCGGTCTGGCGATCTCGACCCCGCGATTGTTGGCGTGATTGCTCGCAAGGAAGCCATCTCGGCTTCGGAGGTCGACACCCTGCTGAATACGCAGTCGGGCTTGCTAGGCGTTTCAGGTCTGACCAATGACATGCGCGAATTGCAGGCGGAGTTGAAAGAGCACGAGGATCGTCGCGTGCGTTTGGCGATCGAGATCTTCTGCTATCGTGCAAGGAAATATATTGGCGCATACCTTGCCGCGATGGGAGGAGCCGACGCGATCGTCTTCACCGGCGGAATTGGCGAGAACTCGCCCGATGTTCGCGCCCGTATCTGTTCCGACATGCAATGGGCAGGGCTTCGCATCGATGCCGACAAGAATCAGCAGACCGTTGGGCGCGAAGGCATTATCAGCACTGCGGACTCAAAGCTGCAGGCATATGCCATTCCGACGGATGAGGAACTATTGATTGCGCGCGACACAGTCCGCGTGATCAAAGGCGTTCCGCATCCGTCGTGACGTTTCCTAGTACGGCCAAGTCCATTCTGTGGCTTCGGGTTGATCGATGCCGTATTTGTGTGCGTAGTTGCGGCATTCGATCTGCTGATTCAGGAATCGTTCTTTGGCATGCCCGCCGATTCTCAGTAGCTTCGGCACCCGATTGACGACATCCATCGCCAGGCTATAACGGTCAATATTGTTTTCAATCGCCAGTTCGAGCGGCGTGTTGATGCTGCCCTTTTCCTTATACCCGCGGACATGGATGTTGTGATGGTTCGTGCGGCGATACGCCAGCCGATGGATCAGCTGCGGATACCCGTGGAAGTTGAACATGACCGGTTTATCAACCGTGAACAGGGAATCGAAGTCGTAGTCGGACAGCCCGTGCGGGTGCTCGCTCGATGGCTGAAGCTTGAACAAGTCCACTACATTGATGAAGCGGATCTTGAGGTCGGGAAATTCCCTGCGCAGAAGGTCGGTCGCCGCCAAGGCTTCCTGCGTGGGAATGTCACCAGCCGATGCCATGACCACGTCGGGTTCGCCCGCCTCATCGTTGCTGGCCCAATCCCAAATGCCGATGCCTTTTGTGCAGTGCGTGATGGCGGCGTCCATGCTGAGATATTGCAAGTGCTTTTGCTTGTCGCAGACGATCACATTGACGTAGTTCTGGCTCCGCAGGCAGTGGTCGGCGACAGAGAGCAGGCAGTTCACATCAGGCGGCAAGTAGATACGAGTTACATTCGCGCTCTTGTTGATGACAACGTCGAGGAATCCAGGATCCTGGTGGGTAAAACCGTTGTGATCCTGCCTCCAGACCGTCGAAGTGATCAGCAGGTTCAATGACGCGACAGCCTGCCTCCACGTGACGTGACGGCTCATCTCCAGCCATTTCGCATGCTGGTTGAACATAGAGTCGATGATGTGCACGAATGCTTCGTAGCTGGAGAGAAAGCCGTGTCGTCCCGTCAGGACGTAGCCCTCAAGCATGCCCTCAAGGGTGTGTTCGCTCAGCATCTCCATCACTCGACCATCGGCTGCAAGGTTGAGGCCATCGCTGTCTTCGGGGAAACTGTCTTCGATCCAGAATTTCTTTGTTGCGGTATATAACGCATCGAGCTTGTTGGAAGTAGTCTCGTCCGGTCCAAACACGCGGAAGTTGCTCATGTTGACCTTCATCACGTCGGCGAGCATTGCTCCGAGCGGATGCGTATTTTCTGCCTGAATCGTTCCTGGCTTATCGACCTTCTGTGCGTAGTTCCTGAAATCTGGCATCCGCAGAGCTTTCTTCAGCCTGCCGCCGTTGGCATGAGGATTCGCGCTCATTCGCCGATCGCCAGTTGGAGCGAGTTGGCGGAACACGGGAGCCAAACGTCCGTTTCCGTCGAAGAACTCTTTCGGTTGCTCGGCTTTCATCCACTCTTCCAGTATCCGTAGTTGAGCGAGATCTTTTTTCACGTTTGGCAGCGGAACCTGGT
>JASLEQ010000333.1 GCA_030151135.1 Candidatus Sulfotelmatobacter sp.
GACGCTTATGAGTGCGGCAAAGGCAATGCTAAGGAACAATCACCGACTCACGTATCGCAAAGGAGTGACTATGAAACGCAGCATGCAAGTCTTGGTTGTTTTGTTGTTAGTTCTCGCTCCAGGGTCGTATGTATTCGGCCAGGGCGAACCCACGAATCCTGCTCAGGCGCGTATCAGCAAGGAGGTACGCCACGAGATTTTGATGCTCCCCTATTTCGGCGTATTCGACAACATCGAGTACAAGGTGGAGGGCGGCACCGTAACCCTGCTCGGCTCCGTCACCCGCCCGGTTTTGAAATCGGATGCGGAAAATGTCGTGAAGCGCATCGAAGGCGTAAACCAGGTGGTGAACAACATCGATGTCCTGCCCCCTTCCTCTATGGATGACAAATTGCGCCTCGAGCTCTTTCGGGCGATCTACGGCTACCCGTCACTTCAGAAATATGACTTGGGTGTGCAGAAGCCGATCCGCATCATCGTCAAGAGCGGTCACGTCTCCCTGGAAGGCGTCGTAGATAACGAGACCGACAAAAACGTGGCCGGCATGCGAGCCAATGGCGTTCCAGGGATCTTCGGAGTCACCAACAACCTGCACGTGGTTCCGTCCTAAATCGCTGGCAGGACACAATCCAAATCTTCAGCGTGACTCCCAGGTGCCATCCGTCGCCGTGGACGGGACCTGGGGATCAGCTATTTCGTTGTGCGCCACTGTTATACGCCACTAGGGATGCGACGAAAGGCGTAAAAATTCGATGATGTCCGCCCGCTCGTCAGCCTTCGGAACGTGGAAGTCCATGTCATTGTCGGGAACAACCGATTCCGTATTGGTCAGCCATCGATCCAGGGAACCTGCGTCCCATGTAAAGTTGGCCGATTTCAGGGCATCGGAATATTTAAACGAGGGAACAATACCCGCCTTACGCCCATACACACCTCGCAGCCGGGGCCCCTCTTTGTCGGTCTCAAGGGAGTGACAGCCCGCGCATCGCTTCTCGAACAACTCCCTCCCCCTGCCAGCGTCCGCTGTACTGCCGGTATGGGCCTGAAGCTCTCCCGGCATGGAAAACAGGGCGAGAACCAAGGCAAAAACCGCAAAACACGTCATCGCCGCCATAAGCTTCTTTCTTTCCCAGACGGCGTGAGTGGAAGTTTGAATTTCATCATTCATCATTTTTCCATCTCTGATTGGGCAAAAGACGAATCTGACTCCCGCTTGGACTGCTGCCGCAGCCGCTTTCGCTCCGCCTTGGCCCATGCGTAGATCTCTTCCTGTTCATCTTGTGAAAGGCGCGCACCGCGGTGAAGCACGACATAGGCTTGGGGCGGCATTTGGCCGGTGTGCGCCACCGACGCAATGCGAGTTAGCATGCTGATCCGGCTCTCATCACTCATCGCCTGCCACTGGGAGAGATTCAGACTTGTACGGCCCGCGTGGATGTCCCGCTCCATCAGCCAGGACACCGGCGCGATATGGGCATAGAGCGGGTAATGCGTACTCTCCGAGTGGCAGTCGCCGCACTTGGTTGCAAGGATCCCGCGGACGCGATCCGGTGCGGCACTCCCCTCCAGCAGGACAGTGCCGCTCGGTACATAGTTGCGCAGGTTCCCCCACGGATGAATGGTGGAGAGCGCGATGCACGCTGCAAATAGAATCCCCGCGCCGAGCGGAGCCCGAACGAGACTCATAACAGAAGAGCCTCGTGGGCCTCGATGGCGGCGCCGGAGAGCGACGCATCCACAATGGCGAGATCGTGCTTCTGAGCTACAAAATTGGCGTGCGTAATGCCCAGCACGTCGCGTAATTTCTCTGCTGGTACCTTGAGTGGCCCCGGAGACGGCGCGGCGCCGGGAGCGGGCTGCGGGAAAGCGGTGGACATCGCCGTATGAAATGTCACGTTTCCTTCCACCTTCTGCATCACCTGGTGGATATGTCCGTTCAGCACTGATACCGAGCCGAACCTCCGGAGCAGGGCCAGCGCCTGTTCACTGTCCGAAGTGCCCCATCCCCAGGCCGGATAGATCGCCCACAGCGGAATATGCGCAAAGACCACGATCGGGGTGCTGTTCTTCAAACTGCTAAGGTCCTGTTTCAGCCAGTCCAACTGTGCCTGGCCGAGCATGCCCATGCCCTCGAGCTGCACCACGTTGACCAAGCCGATGAAGTGCACGCCTTTGTGATCAAAGCTATACCAGCCGCTTCCCTTCGTGTTCTTGCCGTAGCGTTCAAGATAGAGCTTGCCGTCATCAGCAGCCGTGTCATGTTCGCCCGGAACATAGAAGATTTCCTTCCGGCTTCCGGTCAGGACTTGATTTAGCGTGTCGAACTCCGCTGCTTTTGCGCCGTGGGTGAGATCGCCAGTGTGGATGAGGAAATCGGGCGTAGCAGAACTTGCGCCGATCTTGTCCAATGCTGTACGCAGGGTTGCGGTTACATCGACGTTGGCGGGCTTATTGAATCCGATATGACTGTCGCTGATCTGCACGAAGCTGAAATCTGCCTGCGTGGCGCCATGTCCCGACCGGCCCAATGCGTGCGAGACGGGTACGCCGCCGATGAAACTCCACACCATGCCGGTGCCGGCCCAGGCCATGCATTTCAAAAAGCCGCGACGATCGATACCGTCGGCGCCGATGCTTGGCAGATTCGATTCTTCACTCATATCGGCCGAATGATTTCTACGATGCTGGTCGTTCATGATTCTCCTCAGGTTCAATAGGGGCGACACCGGATGTGGGGTCAGCGAGGTTGAAGGACGGATGCCATCACCGCATGGGCGACACGATTGCCCAGAAACTCGCCCGCGTAATGGTCGAAGCGGAAATGCTGTCCTGCGTAGATTCGGCTTAGGCCCGCTTCGATCGCAGCCTCAGAGAAGCTGTCGAAATGGCGCGTCACTCCTGGCAAGGATTCAGAAGTCACATCCAGGCTGATCTCGTTGCGCAGGTAATTCCGCAACACCCAGCTCGCGGCCGTGCTGATCGCGCTGTGGGCGCCGGGATAGGAGGGATCCGGCGCGGTCTTCCCGGAGAGAGGAAGCCACGCAGGGTCCGCGACCGTGCCGAGGTTATTGTCTTTTTCCGCCATCTGCACGGCAGTTACAGGGCGCCACAGATTGTAGATGTACTTGGCATCGAAGAAGGCGATCACCGTGTCAGCGATCGCGAAGTTCAACTCGGCAAACAGGTGGGCGCTCCTGACGATACCGAGCTGCCGCTCCATCGCGGCCGACTGAGCGATCTCGTTCCAAAAATCCTGGATATTCCCGTTCCAGAATTTTCCAATTTGTGTCTGGTCGGCAGTGCGTGTCGTGCTGGAGACCATGCCCAGGCTCTTCACCTCGTCGAAGGCTTGGGTGTATGCGGCACTGGTGAGATCGGGAGGCGGTACAGGGCGAAACTCGTCCGCACTGGCAATGGCAAAAGGCGTGACACGCGGCCATTGAATGAAATCCGCAGGGGCGAAGTTGGGCGGTGTTAACTGGTAACTTCCCGGCTGCATGGCAGGAACATAAGGAGGCAGAGTGGCCGATGATCCGTCATCCTGCCGCAATGCGATGATGGCTGTAGCCGCGGCTTCGCCGATGGCGAGGCCTTCCCATTTGTTCTTGCCGTCGGCGATCTGCTCGAGATCCTGCTGAAGTTCAGAGTCAAGCGATGCAGAAAATCCCGGATAGAGTGCCACTAGAACGTCATGAGCTGCCTCGTCCGCTGCCGCAAACGGAGATGCTTTTCGCGATACATGCTGCACCCGAAGCGCATACGGCTCGTAAGTTCGGTCAATGGCATTGACCGCATCGAAAATAGCGGCATGCAGCATGGCGAAACTGCGCGTGGAGTGAATGGTTGGCGGCTGCGCGCCCGGAGTGCGGACGATGGCCAGCAGCGTTCGATTCCATTCGATAACAGGATTCACGGTCGCCGCGGCCGCAACCAGGGCATGGGCTTCGTTCGATTGCGCAAGAGCCCTTTGACCAATTAGCTGTTGGCATAAAACGATACAGAGCAGTATAAGGGGAAGCTTTCGGGGTAACACTTATGTCCCTCTCGATTGAATTCAGTGAGACATCTCACGCATTCAATAACCGCAAGACGAGAGAAATATTCCGAGTGGCACCGAAAATTTGCCGCGGGAGAGGGACGAAGGCTGCTTATCACCGCGGGCCCAACAACGCTCCTCCACACCGCAGCCGCCGAGACGCGCGAATGATTCGCTCAGGATGAACCACTTGAATGGATGTGTCTGCCTCACGAAGAGGGGGAGATTTCTTACTCCAAATCCAACCACGCGACCCGCTGTTCGGATGTATGCTCGCGTCCGATGATGTCGCCATAGAGTTCAGGACGCCGCGCCTGCATATAGCGGTAACCGCCTGCAAGGCTAAGCGTGTCTTCGGTGCACTCGGCAATGCAGAAATCGTTGTCGAGTTTGTCGCACTCGGCGATAACCTCTCCGAATGGATCGAGAATCATGGAGCAGCCGTTCTTGAGTTGGTCATCGTCCATACCGATGGGATTCGAGAACACCACGTAGGTAGCGTTGTCATAGGCCCGCGAGGGCAGCCACTTCATCAACCACTCGCGTCCCTTGCTGCCGCGAAATTCGGAGCGCAGCCGCTCCGGGTCGTGGGCGCGGTTTTTCCACAAGGCGGGATCGACAAACCCTGCTCCCGGACGCGTCGAAGGAGTACACATCGTGACGTGAGGCATAAAAATAATTTGCGCCCCGAGCAGAGCCGTCGCACGCACGTTTTCGACGATGTTGTTGTCGTAACAGATCAGGATGCCGCACTTCCATCCGTGGAGATTGAATACGGTATAACGATCCCCCGGCAGCAGATGAGGATGGATGAAGGGATGCAGCTTGCGGTGCTTCGCCAGCAGGCCCGATCTGTCGACGCAAACCTGCGCTTTATACAGCCGACTGTCCTCATCTCGCTCGAAAAGTCCCGCAACAATGGCGACATCGCATTCGCGGGCAATGGCGACGAGACGTTGCACGCTTTCGCCATTCGGTATCGGTTCAGCCAGGCCCAGCAACTGCTCGTGCGAAAGATGGCGCGCAAAAGTGTATCCGGTGACGGAACACTCGTGAAATGCGACTACGTTGGCTCCCGCGGAGCTGGCTTGCATGGTGATAGCGCGAATGGTTTCCAGATTGGCACGCTTGTCGCCGCTGGCATTCTCGAACTGCACAGAGGCGATCCGAAGTGGCTCCATACGAGGATTGTACGGGCACTTGCCGTGCTATGGCGGGCTTCCCGGCCGTCAGTCCTGACGGGGAAAATAAACAAGCCCTAAAAATTTCGCCCGACTCTCAGTGCCCCACATCTCGACCCCGGATCCCGGCGATGATCTGTTTCGGTCGGATGGCGAGATGTTAGACAGGAAGCGGAGCGCATGAACTTGGCTTTACTGGCCGGGGGCATTTGGAGTTGCGTTTTCCTTTGCGACGGGCGCGTCACCGGTTTTCTGCGGCCCGGCCGGAGCGGTCGTCGCCGCGGCCTTTCGACGCTGCTCGGCGCCCTTCTGCCGTTCCTCTTCCTGTTTTGCTTTCTCCGTAGCCGCTTCAGCGTCCGTCACGTAGCGGAACACCTGCAGGCGCCCCGGTTCCTGCTCCGTGGTAAAGACCCAATTGTTTTTATCGATCGCTACCCCCACCAGCGCCTTGAACTGACCGGGTA
>JASLEQ010000360.1 GCA_030151135.1 Candidatus Sulfotelmatobacter sp.
CCGCGATCGAATCCAGCGACGTATACCGGCGTATTCACAGCGATTCGCGATTTGTACGCTATGCTGCCCGAGTCACGCGAGCGCGGATACAGAGCCGGGCGGTTTTCATTCAATGTCACGGGTGGACGCTGCGAGGCGTGCCAGGGCGAAGGTCAACGCCGCATCGAGATGAATTTCCTGCCTGACGTTTATGTGCTCTGCGAAGTCTGCGGCGGGCGGCGCTACAACCACGAGACGCTGGCCGTGAAGTACAACGGGTATTCGATCGCCGACTTGCTGGAAATGCCCGTTTCGGATGCGCTTCCGATACTTGAAAACATTCCTCAGGTAAAACCGAAACTGCAAACACTGGTTGACGTCGGTTTAGGGTACATTCATCTAGGACAATCGGCGGTGACACTTTCCGGCGGTGAAGCGCAGCGCATTAAACTTGCCCGCGAACTCAGCAAACGGCAGACCGGGAAGACGCTTTATCTGCTCGATGAGCCGACGACCGGGCTGCACTTCGACGATGTGAAGAAGCTCCTTGATGTGCTCCATAGGCTAACGGACCTGGGCAACTCCATCATCATCATCGAGCATAATCTGGACGTGATCCGGAATGCCGACTGGATTATTGATCTCGGCCCGGAAGGCGGAGAAGATGGCGGCCGCATCGTGGCTCAAGGCACTCCCGAGCAGGTGGCGCGCGTGAAAAAGTCGTATACGGGGCAGGCGTTGGCCGAATATTTTACGAGGTACGTTCCTGTTTCTCAGTAGTAGGTTCCCAATTCAGGAAATCACTTGTCAGCTCCAGAGAATCCGCAGTGGGATCCGCAAACCTCGCCGACTCAGCAACAGCCCGGTGAGATATCGCCGGCGCCTGTTTTGCAGTCGCCTGAGCCGGTGCGTGAGTTTGCGGTAACTACCACTCCCGCGCTGCCGGTGCTTATCGAGAATCCTCCGTGGAATGGCTGGGACGTTCTGGCGATCGTCGGCCTTGCCTTCGTCACGATTTTAGTTTCGCAGTTTGCGATTTTGTTCGGAGCGCATTTTTTTGTCTATCCTGGCACTCCGCTTTCCGTTCTGGCACAAAAGCCCCTACTGTTGCTGGTATCGCAGTTCATCATCGATGCCATCGTTGCGCTGTTTCTGGTCCTTCTTGTCGAAGCGAAATATCACGTTCGATTCTGGCCGGCGATCCGATGGAACTGGCCTGCGCAGGAATGGAAGTGGCTTGGCTACGGCGTCGTGATGCTTCTGGTATTGAGCATGCTGGAGAACATTCTCCCGATGCCGAAAGACACTCCGTTTGACAAACTTTTTGCCCGGCCACGAGACGCCTATTTGCTGGCCATCATCGCGGTGACTTTGGGGCCTTTAGTTGAGGAACTGTTCTTCCGGGGATTCTTCTATCCGGTCATAGCTCGGAGATGGGGAGCCGCCTGGGGAGTGTTCCTGACGGCGCTGCCATTTGCGTTGATGCACATGCCACAGTATGGTTATGCTTGGGGCGCGTTACTGGTTATTCTCATCGTGGGGATAGTTTGTGGGGTGGTGCGGGCGGCGACCCGCTCCGTGGGCGCAAGTTTCCTGGTCCATGCCGGATACAACGGCACGCAGATGCTGATCGCGGTTTTGTGGACGCGCGGCTTTACGCATATGCCCACGGGACTGGTGTTCCAGTTTCACCGGTAAAGTTGCGCGTATCGGGCTTTTCCTCCACACCTTTGCTGTTATCTTCGTTCGATCAGTCGGACGTTCGGTGGATGCGTATGGATGATTCGGCGCGTAATCCGGGAAGGGATATGCAATCCGACTCGAACGCTTTCGCCGAGACCCTGCTCTCGCATTCGATTCTGGAAGCAATCCCCGACGCCGTCGCCGCCGTGAATCAGCACGGGGTCATCGTCCAAATCAACGCCCAAACGGAAACGCTGTTCGGGTACACACGAGACGAGTTGATCGGGCAAAGGGTCGAGATGCTCGTGCCAGAGCGCCAACGTGCTGGGCACCATCAGCATCGCGCAGATTTCCATTCCAAGCCCAAGATCCGACGTATGGGCACAGGCCTCGATCTCTATGGGCGGCGTCGCGATGGCTCCGAATTTCCGGTAGAGATCAGTCTGAGCCCGGTGAGTACGGGAAGTGGTTCGGTTGTTCTCAGCGTGATCCGGGATATTAGCGATCGTAAGCGGATTGAAGACGAGCTTCGCCGCGCTCATGAAGAATTAGACCGCCGTAAGAGCCGTGAGCTGCGCGATTCGCAGAGTCGCCTCGCGCTGATCGTGGATTCCTCCCAGGACGCCATCATCGGCAAAAACCTGGACGGCACCATCACGCAGTGGAATAAAGGTGCGGAACAGATTTACGGCTACACCGCGGCGGAGATTATTGGAGAGAACATCTCGATCCTGTGTCCGCCTGACCGCCCGGACGAGATTCCATCGATTCTCGAAAAGATCAAGGCCGGGAAACGCGTGGAATACTTTGAATCGCTGCGCATCACTAAAGACGGACGCCGGCTCAACGTTTCGATTTCGGTCTCTCCCATCTACGATTCCGACGGAAAAATCGTCGGAGCTTCGGCCATCGCCCGGAATATCACGGCCCAGAAAAAGATTGAAGAACAGCTTCGCCAATCACAGAAAATGGAAGCTGTTGGCAGACTTGCCGGTGGGGTCGCGCACGACTTCAATAACCTTCTCGGCATCGTCACTGCCTGCACGGAATTGCTGCGAAGCCGGATTGATAATGAATCACTCGAGTACATCGACAATATCCGGGAAGCTGCAAACCGGGGAGCAGCCCTGACCCGGCAGTTGCTGGCCTTCAGCCGACGCCAGCCGCTACAAGCGCAGATGGTCGATCTGAATGCCAAGCTGCGGGAACTCAGCAAACTGCTGAAGCCGCTCATGGGGGATGATGTAGAGATCTTCCTGCCTTCAAAGTCAAGTACCGCCGTGGTTGAAGCCGATCCCGGGCAACTCGATCAAATCGTTTTGAATCTGGCGGTGAACGCCCGTGACGCCATGCCGCGTGGGGGGAAGCTCATCATCGATACCGGCGTCTTCGATATTGATCAGACCTTTGCCATGGAACACTCCATGACGACCGGGCGCTACGTGATGCTCGCGATCAGCGATAACGGTACGGGCATGGATGAGTCCACCCGGACCCGCATCTTCGAACCTTTCTTCACGACTAAAGAGACCGGAAAGGGCACCGGCCTTGGCCTCGCCACCGTCTATGGCATCGTCAAACAGAGCGGTGGACACATCTGGGTTTATAGCGAACCCGGGCAAGGTACAACTTTCAAAATCTACCTGCCTAGTGCGGAAGAAAAATTGGGCATTGGACCGCAAGATCAAGCGGAACCCCTCCCGGATAAGCGGGAAGGTATCACAATTCTTCTGGCTGAAGATGATGCGCTCCTTCGGAAACTTACCCGCAAGATGCTTGAAGAGCATGGGTACAAGGTTCTTGAAGCCACGAACGGGGAAGCGGCATTAGAGGCGATTTCACGACATGCCTCGCGAATCGACCTGACACTGACCGACGTGGCGATGAAAGGGATGAATGGCCCGGACTTAGTTCTTCGCTTGATGGATTTGCATCCCGGGATGAAAGTCGTCTATATGTCCGGCTACACCGGCGAGTTAATTGCTCATCAGGGGCTGCAGAGTGGAATTCCCTTGCTGGAAAAACCGTTTACCCGCGCGGCACTGCTGAAAACGATTGACGAAACCTTGAGCGGGCGCGCTCAATAGATATTCTTGCGACCTGGATTTCGCCTGGCGGTTGATCTCTGCCGCGCCTTCTGTGATACTTCAGCCGCTATGAAAGGCAATCCGAAAGTACTTGCTGAATTGAACAAGGCACTTAGAGAAGAGTTGACGGCCATCAACCAGTACTTCTTGCATGCGGAAATGTGTGAGAACTGGGGATACCACCGGCTCTCCGAATACATCAAGAAACAATCCATCGGCGAGATGAAGCACGCCGAAGTGCTGATTGAGAGGATTCTGTTTCTCGATGGCAGCCCGTCCATGATGCCGCTGGAACTTAACGTGGGCGGGACCGTGAAGGGGATGATCGAAAGCGACCTCGCCCTTGAGGTTGGCGCGGTGAAGCAATACAACGATGCGGTTGCCATCGCAACTAAAGAAGGGGACAACGGATCTCGCGATCTGCTGGTCCAGTTACTGAAAGACGAAGAAGATCATGTTGACTTCCTCGAAGCCCAAATGCATCAGATCAGGGAACTTGGTTACGAACGCTATTTGAGCATGCAGATGGGTGAGAACGAAGAAGAGTAGGAACTGCCACAAGCGATGGCCGGAATGGCGTCCCCGTTGGAGTCTCCTGCCTTGCGCTCCAGATAATAGAAATCGCGCTCCGTGCCCGTTATTGACGGTTTGGCGGTGCCGGTGCGTCCGAATTCCCATGCGCCAGACTGGAGCCAACCACGCCTCCGAAAATAGCATCCAGAATACGAGGTCGTGATGAATATCAAACCGGTTCCCCTTGCGCTCTTTCTGTCGCTTCTCCTTTCAATGTCCGCGGTATCGCAGGACACGCACAGCCAAACTCCGGGCAAATCTCAGGACCGCATCTCACGCGAAGTGCGGCACGAGATCCTGATGCTTCCTTATTACGGAGTCTTTGACGACATCGGGTATCGCGTCGATGGGGATACCGTTACGCTGGTTGGAGCGGTTGTGCGTCCGGTGCTCAAGTCTGACGCCGAAAACGCCGTGAAGCATATTGAGGGCGTCGACAAAGTGAACAACCAGATCGAAATCCTTCCTCCTTCGTCCATGGACGACCGTCTTCGTATCGCACTGTTTCGGGCGATCTATCAGTATCCTGCGCTGCAACGGTATGAACTCGGTGTGCAGAAACCGATTCGCATCATCGTGAAGAATGGGCGCGTCACGCTCGAAGGTGTGGTGGATAGCGAGGGAGACAAGAACCTGGTCGGCATACGGGCGAATAGCGTGCCCGGAACGTTTGGCGTCACCAATAACCTTCAAGTGGAAAAAAGCTGAGACCGGTCACGGAGAGCTCTGTTTGTCCCAATTTGGAAGGTCGAACTTTGTTACTGTAACGATTTTCTAGCGGCTGCGCGTATAATTCCCTCGAATCGACTTCCGCCCCGGCGGATTCCCGGAGGAATCGCAATCATGAGTTTTGACAGCATGAATCGACGCAGTTTCCTAAAAGTTGCGGGCACCGCTTCCGCCGCGACGCTCTTCGCCCCCAGATTCAGTTGGGCGGCTGAACACAAGATCAATAAGGTCGGAGTGCAGCTCTATACCGTTCGCGACCTGATGAAAAATGATTTTGAAGGTACCATCGCCAAGGTCGCACAGATTGGTTACAAAGAAGTCGAGTTTGCCGGGTATTTCGGCCACACCGCGCAACAAGTCAAGGATGTGCTCGACAAAAATGGTCTGAAGGCCCCGGCCACCCACGTGCAATACGACGAGCTCGACGAAAAATTTCCCGCGGTGATCGACTTCTCCAAGACAATTGGACTGGAATACATCATCTGTCCGTGGATTCCCGAAGAACTCCGCAAGTCACCTGATATCTGGAAGCAGGCCGCGGAGAAATTCAATAAATGCGGTGAGCAAACTAAAGCGGCGGGGATGGGGTTCGGCTATCACAATCACTGGTTCGAGTTCCTGAAAACCGATGGGAAGATGCCGTACGACGAACTGCTCAAAATGACCGATCCGAAGTTGGTCAAGATGGAGATGGACCTCTGCTGGATCACCGTCGCCGGCGGCGATCCGCTAAAGTATTTCAATGAATATCCGGGGCGGTTCCCGCTGGTCCATGTGAAGGATGTCAAAACAATGCCGAAGATCTCCACCGGCGGCTCACAGAATTTCGGCGATACCGTTGACCTTACCTCGGTCGGCAGTGGCGTAATCAATTGGAAGCGTCTCTTCGCCCAGTCCGAGAAGGCCGGGATCAAGCATTACATCGTCGAGCACGACCATCCGAAGGATCCGATCGAGAACATTACCAAGAGTTATCAGTATCTCTCGACGCTAACTTTCTAGTACGCGATTTCGCAGGAAACGCCGCCGCGCCCGCGGCGGCGACTTTTATGGGAACCATCTTCACTGGGGATCATGCAGGTCAAACGCAGTCGGAAAATCTATGATGTTTGCATCATCGGATCAGGCGCCGCAGGTGGCACTGCGGCAAAAGTGCTCACCGAAGGCGGCCTGACAGTCGCTTTGCTCGAAGCCGGCCCTTCATTCATTCCCGAGCGCGATTACAAAGAGCATGTTTGGCCTTACGACCTTCCCCATCGTGGCGCAGGGATCGGTGGACGCGAACGGCACGGTTTCGACAACGAGTTCCTCGCGCCGAACGGTGCATGGGAGATCGAAGGCGAGCCCTACGTCTCCGCCCCAGGATCAAAGTTTCGCTGGTTCCGTTCGCGGATTGTCGGTGGCCGCACGAACCATTGGGGACGTATTGCACTCCGCATGGCGCCGGTGGATTTCAAAGTTCGCTCGCATGATGGCATGGGCGACGACTGGCCGATCAGTTACGAGGATGTCGCACCCTACTACGACAAGGTCGAATCTTACATCGGAGTTTTTGGGACGAAGGAGAACATTCCGAGCGCACCCGACGGCATTTTCCTTCCACCACCGAAACCGCGCTGCACTGAGACCATCATCAAGAAGGCCTGTGACAGGCTGAGTATTTTGTGCGTTCCCAGCCGCCTGGCGATCATCACGAAACCGCACAATGGGCGGCCAGCCTGCCATTACTGCGCGCAGTGCGGGCGAGGATGCATCACCGCCTCCAACTTCAGTTCCAGCCAGGTCATGATACCTCCCGCCGAAAAAACCGGACGCCTCACGATGATTACCGGAGCGATGGCCCGCGAGTTGATCGTCGGAAAAGATGGCAAGGTGACAGCGGTTTCCTACATTGACAAAGCCAGCAGGGAAGAGCGGCGAGTTCAGGCGCGAGCCTTCATTGTTGCGGCCAGCTCCTGCGAATCGGCGCGGCTGCTGCTGAATTCCAAATCGACGCTTTTTCCTGATGGCCTGGGGAACTCTTCCGGTGTGGTCGGCCGCAACTTGATGGACTCGGTCGGCAGCGACGCCGGCGGATACTTCCCGCAGCTCGAGCGCATGCCCGCGCATAACCACGACGGCGTAGGCGGAATGCATATGTATCTCCCGTGGTGGAAGTTTGACCGCAAGAATGATTTTCTGCGCGGCTATCACACCGAATTCGGCGGCGGACGGGGCATGCCCATGGTGGGCGACTACGACGATCTCTGCGATGAGTTCGAGGGCTACGGGCTTTCTCTGAAACGAGAGTGCAAGAAAAAATACGGCACCTACATCGGATTCGCCGGCCGCGGCGAGATGATCCCCAACACCAACTGCTATTGCGAGATCGATCCCAATACCGTTGATCAGTGGGGCATTCCGGTGCTTCGATTCCATTGGAAGTGGAGCGACAACGAAATCAAGATGGCCAAGGACATGCAGGAGACCTATCGAGCCATCGTAGAAGCGGCCGGAGGCGTGTTCATTCCTTCACCCGAACAGGACGCAGCTCATCCCTACGGCATCGCCGATGGCGGCGTTATCATTCACGAAGTTGGTACAGTACGGATGGGCGATCGCCCGGCGACGTCAGCTCTGAACCAATACTGCCAGGCGCACGACGTGAAGAATCTCTTCGTCACCGATGGCGCTTGTTTCGTTACCAATGCCGACAAGAATCCGACGCTGACGATCATGGCCCTCACCTGGCGCGCATCGGAGTATTTGTTGGACCAGGCGAAGAGAGGGAATTTGGGAGCCTAGATATGTCCATTTCCCGTCGAGACATTCTTAGGTCGCTTACGGCAACCGCGGTTGCAGGTTCGGTTCTTCGAGTCATTCCTCTCGAGGCCGCCGAGTACGCACACCGCGTCATTCATGCAGAAAAAGCGGCATCTGGCACGCAGGCCTATACCCCGAAATTCTTTTCTCCTCGTGCGTACAAAACCCTGCAGAACCTCTGTGACGCGATCATCCCGTCCGACGACGAAGCCAAAGGCGCCCTCGAGGCGGGCGCCCCGGAGTTCATCGATCTGCTGACAAGTGAAAACAGCGCTTATCAACTCACTTTGGGCGGTGGCATGATGTGGCTCGATAACACCTGCATGGACCGCTACGGCACGCCGTTTGTCGATTGCAACGTAGACCAGCGGAAGGAAATTGTCGACCTCATTGCCTATCGGAAGAACGCCAAGAAGGATCCCAGTCTCAGCCAGGGAATCGAATTCTTCAGCTTCCTCCGCAAGCTCACGGCGGACGGTTTCTTCACCAGCGAAATCGGTATCAACTATCTCGGATACGTTGGAAACACCTTCCTGTCAGAGTTTCCGGGCTGCCCGCCAGTGCCGGAACAGAATTCATAAGCTCAATAGCACAGGCCCGGCTGAATTCCGAATTGCTATTTCCCGAACGGCTCTTCCAACGACAAACTCTGTGGAGTGAATAACTCGGCTCCATTGTCGGTGACGTGCATGTCATCTTCGAGGCGCACGCCGAATTCGCCGCGAATGTAAATTCCTGGCTCATTACTGGTAGTGACATTAGCTTGCAGCTTGGTCGGATTGCCGCGCACCAAATATGGCCACTCGTGTCCATCCATGCCGAGCCCATGCCCGAGTCGGTGCGTAAAGTATTTGTAGTCGGGTCCGTAGCCGCCATCGGTTACGATTTTGCGCGCCGCGGCATCGACCGATCCACATTCCGCTCCAGGTCGAGCAGCGCCCAAGGCCGCTGATTGCGCACGGTGCACGATGTCGAAGACCTGCTTCATCTTGTCCGAAGCCTTCCCTAGTACGAACGTGCGCGTAATGTCTGACCAGTACCCCTCGACGGAGCATCCTCCATCCATCAGAACGATGGTGCCGTCGTGTACCACCTGCGGTGTCACAGAACCGTGCGGGAACGCCGAAAACTCGCCCACCTGTACGTCGACATATCCAGAGAATCCGAGTTGGGCGTGAGCCTTGCCGACGAGATCTTCGAGGTGCTGCTGCGTCATTCCTTCCTTCACCGCTTCATAGGCAGCCTGGTACGCGGCGAGCGTTACATGGGCTGCCAGCCGCATCAATTCGATCTCATGGGCGCTCTTGATCATGCGGCATCCGGCGGTGGCTGGCGTCGCGCTCACAAGGCTAGTCTGAGGCGACGCCTTCGCGATTCCATCGACAAAAAGATATTTGATGGTCTCTTCAATGCCCAGCTTTCCGGTGACCATCCCGAGCTCTTTCAGACCCTGCGCGACACGTTGATACGGGCTCTCATCCTCCTGCCAGACGCGTACATCTGCCTGCGCTCCATCCGGCGAGCCGGAGATCTGCTCGCGCGCTCGGTCTTCCTCAAACGCGGGACAAACGTAAAACGGTTTGCCCTTTGCAGGCAAAACCAGCGCGAACATGCGCTCGCCGCCCCACCAGCGAATTCCTGTGAAGTAGCGCAGCGAAGTGCCTTCCATCAAAACGATCGCGTCCAGCCCGTTTTCGCTCATCAGGCGGCGGGCATTTTCCTGTCGCTCGCGCCGCTCTTCCAGGGTGATGGGCGCCGCTTCCGCCTTCCGCGACTTGAGTCGCGCAATCGAAGGTGGCATCGCAGCCTCGTCCTCGCCTTGTCTCGCAGCTGAGAGAGGAGGCGCCGCGGCCGACGCGATTCCTGCCACACCGCTGAGCTCGAGAAATCTGCGTCGCGAGATCATAAAAACCTCCTGGAGAACGATGATGAGTGATCAGCGGACTTCGAGCGGCCCGTTTGGTATCTGTCAGCTCTACTTAGCTGACCGAACTGAACCAGTTCCAGAACTCCACAGCAGGGAAGTGTACTATTTCTGAAACGATGGACGCTGGTTTCCAGTGCGCTTCCTGCGGAGAATGGAACGTGACGACCGTCGATGAGTCCGCCGGAAGGCGCCAGTCCTACGTCGAAGACTGCCAAGTCTGCTGCAAGCCTAATCTGCTGCGCGTGGCCTACGACAACTCCTCGCAAGAATTCTTCATCGCAGCAGAGCTGGAATGAGGCCCATGAGCGAGATGCGTTCTTTCTGAACTTCGCGGGATTCGTAGGTCTCTTGCAGTCCAGCGTTCCGGAAGAATCTAGATAAGGCAGCCCCGCAGTCACTCGTCATGATTCACTGGACGCGTTATATTCTCGTATCAAGAGCCGTGTGAACTGCCGCGGTAAAGAGGGACTTTCCATGGCGATAGGCTACAGCTCCGGAAGGATGGTCGGTCACAACATGGTGACCACTCAGTTTGAGCTTGATGGTTTCCAGGTGACTCGCACCCTGGGGGTAGTTCGCGGCATCGTCGTTCGCTCCCGCTCGATCTTTGGGACCATCGGCGCGGGCCTGCAGACCCTGGTAGGCGGCAACATCACGCTGCTGACGAATCTGTGCGAGAAAACTCGCCAGGAAGCATTCGATCTGATGCTGCAGCATGCGGCTGAACTTGGCGCAAATGCAGTGGTCGGCGCCCGCTACGACGCCACGGAAATTATGCAGGGCGTCACCGAAGTTCTCGCCTATGGCACTGCGGTCTTTGTCGAACCCGTCAAATAAGAATCCTTCAGATTGCTGGCGCGCCGGGGCAATGTCGCCCCGGCACCAGCTATGAAGAGAACTGAATTACCGCATTGACGGTCCGTTCGATCCCGGCGCGGGTGCTGGGGTAGTTGCACCCTGCGTGCCCTGCGGTTCCGAACCGATGACGTCGCCGGAAACGACCATCTCAACCCGCCGGTTCAGCTTACGCCCGGCTGCGGTGCCATTGTCCGCCACGGGATCAGCCTTTCCCATTCCAGAGGACGTTACATTGTCAGGTTTGACGCCTTGGGAGACCAGATACCCACGCACGGAGTCGGCGCGCTTCTCTGATAGCTCGAGGTTGTATTGATCGCTGCCGATGCTGTCTGTGTAGCCCTCGATATTGAGCTTCAGATCTGGATAGGCAAGGACAATTCCTGAGATCTTCGCCAGTTTCTCGCGGGCCTCTGATTTAAGAGTGAATTTGTTGAAGTCGAACAGCACGTCGGGCATGCTCACGATCAAACCGCGGGCGGTGTCGCGCGTCTGCAGGACCTGGTTCAGTTGAGTCTGCAGCCGCTGGCGCAATTCCTCTTTCTGACGAACGGCTTCGTCCTTTTCCTGTTCCGCCTGTTGCGTCGCCAACTGTGCTTGCGCTAACTGGTTTTGCGCCTCCTGCATTTTGCGCTGCGCATCTTCCGCTTCCTGTTCGGCGGCGGCAGCCTGGGCTGCGGCTTGCTGCTGTTGAGCTTGCAAGGCAGCTTGCTGCTGCTCGGCTTGCGCCTGCGCCTGCTCGGCTTCAGCCCGGCGCCGGGCATCCTCATTCGCCTGTGCCTGGGCCTGGTCCGCATCGCGTCTCGCAGCGGCGGCATCTGCTTCGGCCTTCGCCTGTGCGTCAGCCGCAGCCTGGCGGGCTGCTTCCTCGCGTTCCTGCTCCTTCTTGCGAAGCGTCAGGACGCGAGCGTCTTCTGCCATCTGGGTCGCGCCACGGGCCGCGGTGCCGATTGGAGTGCGTCCCTGTTTGCGCTGATAGTAGTCTTCGGCGCGCTGGAGCATATCCTCGGCTTTCATGATGCTGCCGTTCGCCGGATCGTGCGCGCGGATGAAGTCCTGCACGACGAAGGTTGTGTAGGCGCCGAGCATGACCATCTCGCCATGGGCCATGTTGATGATGCCCATGACGCCGAAGGTGATGGCGAGGCCGATGGCGGCGAGCAGCAGCACCGAGCCGAGCGACAGGCCGTACCAGACGTTCTGCACCGCGTTGGCGACGGCGAGACGCGACTGGATCGAGGCGACACCCGCGGCGGCCGCCGCCTTCACCTTCCCGTCGCTGCCCGCGGCGATCGACGCCAGAAGTCCGAGCGAATCCTGATCGCCGCGATCGCGC
>JASLEQ010000400.1 GCA_030151135.1 Candidatus Sulfotelmatobacter sp.
GTAGCGGGGGACTAAAGCTTTCAGCCGTCAGCTATCAGACTAGTGTTGGGGCCGCCCAAAAAGGCGGTCCCATTCTTGTCGATGGTCATGTCCATTCACTTGGCCATAGTGATGCTGTAGATTACGCCGCCTCCGTAGTCGCCACCCACCCCAGTCGCACCATAAAGGCTCCCGTTCCGGATCACAACGTTCCCTGGCGATGGGACAGATCCGTCAGTGCAGCTTGGAAGGGAGCAGAAGTTATACAAAATGGTTTCGTGGGAATTTTGCAGCATGTAGACTTGGCCTCCTCCCGCAACTCCCGTTGTTCCATAGAGCACATTGCCAGCGCCAAGGGTAACGCCATCCTGCGGATTCCCATCATTCGGTCCACCATTGTCATCGAAGTAGAATATGTACTTACTGTTCGACCCAGAAACCAGCTTGAAAACGCCGCCGCAACTGCCCAGAGAAAGAGGGCAATTGCCCCCGCCGCCGAGCTCAAAGGTTCCGTACAAGTTACTAAACTTATCTATCGAAATAGGAGAAAGGGGATATGACCCGACGACTCCGTCGAACTCGAAAAGAACGGTCTCCTCCCAAGCGCCAGCTGACTGGCTTAGCTCATATACCAAGCCACAGCCATAGTTGCATATCGATTTCCCTCGGCCTCCCTGCGAGGTCGCACCGTATAAGTTGCCATTTTTGTCTAATGTGACGCCATATGGGCCGAGGCCGTCACTTCCAGAGAAACTGTGCAGGATTGACAGGGAGTAGCTTCCGTCGATCTGCGGACTAAGTTCAAACACAGTGCCGAGCCCTTTAGCGCCGCCACCCGCCGTCCCGTAAATATTGCCGGAAGCGTCCATGATGAGCCGTCCGTATGCAGGGTCATTGATGTTTTGAGGACTCATTGAAGAATTCCATAGCACCGTCTCGGTCCAGCTTCCGCCTTGCGTCGAAGGAGGGCTCAGACGAAAAACGACGCCCGACGGGGAGTCCAGCTGGCCAGCTCCTCCAGTACCTCCGCTAGCCGTTGTTCCGTACAGGTTTCCTTTTGCGTCCATGATGAGACCTGCCCAGGGGAAAGCGCCGTCAAGACAACTAGAGGAAGTCTTGATCTTGCAGAAATCGTAAAGAACGGTCTCTGTCCACCCTCCAGACGCGGCGGGACTAATTTTGTATATGGTGCCGCACCCCCCGTACTCAAAGCAGTGACTGCCTCCGCCATTGGTGGTTCCGTAGATGTTGCCGGCAGAGTCGAAGAGCAAACCGCCCTCCGGGTAGGCCCCGTCCGTGGGGTAGCCACTGAAGCTATGTAAGACCGTCTCGGTCCCTTGGCTGAACGTAAGCGTACTAAGGCAGAGCACGAAAACCGATGTGATGACGATTCGCATTTGGATTCCTCTAAGGTTGGGTCTGGGCTCCGCGCTTTTCTGCAGTTTGTTGTACAGATATTTGTCATCGCCGCGCTTCACGAAAAATCCTCCATTTCTCGCGCAAACTGGGCGCGAGAAATGGGGCACCCAAGCAGGCTTTTTACATTCATTGTGAGCAAGTTGGGCTGAACGAAGCCAGGGCGTTCTTGCTTGCGGTGAGGATACAAAGGTAGTTCATCCCTTGCGAGTTCTGATCGTAGTAGGTCTGCTCGGACGCCTGGTTCATGTTACCGAGCAGGTTGTAGTTGGGATCGAGCATCAGCGTATCGTGACTCGAAACCTGGTTGGTGAGAAGGTCGAACCAGGTCACAGCGCCGCTCTGCATGGTTGTCGTTTGAGCGTTGTAGGTTTGGGATGATTGGGTGGTCTGGTTCAGATCGCCGTTCGATTGCACGGCCTGCACGATGCTCATGTTCAGTGGGAACTCGAAGCGATGAGTCGTCGTGACCGAGGGCTGGCCGGCCGTCGCGACACTCGTTGTGGAACCGACCGTATTCAGCTGGTTGATGTTCTGAGCGAAGATCGAGCCGCTGATATTGAATTGCTGGAAGCTGACGAAGTTGATGCTTTGTGAGATTGTCGTCGTTACTTTCCCGTGCGAAGTGTTCACGTATCCGCTCTGGGTGAACTGGCGATTGGACGCGACCTTCACGGTTCCGGTGGTTTTGGCTCCGACATTCACGTTCTCCGTGACGACCGGGTTGGGAGCGGCGGAAAGCGTGTTCTGCGTAAGCGCTCCGGTGACCATCGTCGAGCCGGAGTCGAGATAGAGAAGCAGGGAAGCGGTGGCCGAGAAATAGTTATCCGCATTGAAGACGCTCAGCGAGATGGTGTGTTGCTGGCCGTCGCTGAGTTGAGCGGCGAAGGGTGTGAGATCGACGCGGTAAGGCTTGAAGTTGAGAGTCTGGACGCCGGGGAGCGGGAACCATAGGTAAGGATCGATGCCTCCGGTGAAAATCCAGGGGAAGACGGGAGCGACGCCGGCGGGAGTTCCATCGATCGAGATTTCCGTCTCGCGGAACGCTGTGTTGCCGCAGCTGAAGAGTTCGCTGGACACATCATTGGGAACGCAGGTGTACCAGAATTCGTCCTGATTCTGACTCTGAGAGTAAACGTCGAGATAGGCGTTCTGAATATTGGTGGGAAGCGAGAAAGTTCCCGAGAGCGTGTCAGTGGTGGAGCCGAGCGAGACCGTGCCGCCGGTGGATCCCGCAGAAAGGGCATAGACCTGATTGGCGGTGACGGGCGCGGTCTGGCCTTGCGGGACGGGATAGAACTCCAGCGTGGATGAAGCATAGATGATGCCGGTGTAGGTGCTGTTGACGAGGTTGCCGATGTCGGCGGTGCCCTGCTGGGCGGTCATGAAGATGGGCGAATAATCGGTGAGATCGCTTTCGACGTGCCAGGACGGAGCAAGGGTTGAGCCGGGCTCGGCGGTCGTCCCGAAATAAATGTTGGTGGGACCCAGCCAGAAGTTAGCGGTGCGGTCGTATTGGACCCCGGCGGTGACATTGATATCGGCGGTGAATACGACTTTTGCCCAGGGCCCCGGACAATCCGCGGGCGGCGTGTAGGGAAAGGAAACAGGATTGAAGTTGTCGAACTCGGCATCGCTAAGCAACTGCACGACGCAGGGCGTGGTGGAAGGTCGAGGAACAGTCGGATCGGCGGTGACTGTGTTGGATGAGCCGATGACATAAGGTCCCGATGCGAAGGCGGCGGAGCAGCAGGTTAGGAGAAAGAATGTGAGGAATCTGAGAATGCGAAGCCGGCGATGATCGATGGAAAACATGGGAGAGCCTCCTCGGAAAAGTGGGTGAAAGCCGCCCCAAGCAAGCGACTTCGCTGACGCAAAATGCGCGGAAGGAAGTGTTGCAGGGGCGGACTCAGAGTGTCAAGGGAGAGAAGAACGGGGGGAGAGTAAAGTTCCTACGGCTTTACCTGGGAACTTTGAACGACTGACTCAAACTCTATGTCAGTCTCGATTGCGGAGGCACTGGGCCGTGGCAGGACGGCCCAATACTCAGGCATTTTAGGCTGCGAGCTCGCGATAGGCTTTGCGCAGTTTCCTGCCCATGGTG
>JASLEQ010000439.1 GCA_030151135.1 Candidatus Sulfotelmatobacter sp.
CGCGATTGCACAAAAATGTGGCGGTCGAAGGCAGGCATCTGGCGCTCACGCCGGAACAATACTTTGAGCTGAAAAACTGGGGCTGCGCGAACAATGCATGGATCCAGGTAGCGCAGGAGTTGGGAGAGCAGGCATTGTGCCGGGCGCTGCATCACGCTGGTCTGGAAGCGAAGGCTCTAGGCGCACTGTTCTTCACTTCGGTCACGGGAATCTCAAGTCCATCGATTGATGCGCTGCTGATCAATCGCATGGGGCTTCCTGCGAACATCAAGCGAATTCCGATATTCGG
This sequence comes from Candidatus Sulfotelmatobacter sp., assembly GCA_030151135.1. The sequence goes on from JASLEQ010000439.1 coordinate 290, forward strand.
GCTTGGTTGCGTGGCCGGTGCGGCAGGGATTGCGCGCGCTGCCGATTATGTGCGCGCGTATCCGAAGCAGGCGGCCGCTCTGGTGGCGGTGGAGCTTTGTTCGTTGACGATCCAGAAAGAAGACTTGTCGGTGGCGAATTTGATTTCCTCGGGGCTGTTTGCGGATGGCTCGGCGGCGGTTGTGGTGACCGGCGATGAAATCAATGCGAATGGTCCAGAGATTGTCGCGACGCGTTCGGTGTTTTATCCAGACACGGAGCGAATGATGGGATGGAAGATCAGCGAGAAAGGGTTTCAGATTGTGCTCTCGCCGGAAGTCCCGGTGCTGATACGAGAGAATCTCGGGCGGGATGTCGACGCATTTCTTGCTGAACACGGCCTTCGACGTGCAGACATACAGAGTTGGGTTTTGCATACAGGGGGACCGAAGGTGCTGGAAGCGACCGCGGACGCGCTGGGATTGCACGATGGAGAACTCGAGGCTTCGTGGAACTGCCTGAAGAGAGTGGGAAATTTATCTTCGGCTTCGGTCCTGGTGGTGCTCGAGGACGTGATGAGAAACCGGCGCCCCGAACCGGGGACGTGGGGAATTCTGGCGGCCATGGGACCGGGATTTTGCTCGGAGCTAGTGCTGCTGAAGTGGTGAGGATGCATTGGTAAGGTCAACGGATATTTTTGTAATTGGCGGCGGACCAGCGGGACTGGCGGCTGCCATCGCAGCGCGGCAACGTGGCTTTCGGGTGATTGTCGCGGATGGAAGCCGACCGCCGATCGACAAGACTTGCGGTGAAGGATTGATGCCGGATGGCCTGGCGGCGTTTGAGCGGCTGGGACTTCAGTTGCCGGTTTCAGAGGGGCGCCGGTTTCGCGGAATTCGTTTTCTCAATCAAAAGATGTCGGCAGATGCGGTCTTTCCGGATGGCGCTTGCGGACTGGCAGCGCGGCGACCAGTGCTGCACCGCGTCATGGTGGAACGCGCGGAACAGGTCGGTGTCGACTTGCTATGGGGACGTCCGGTAAATGGAATTTCGAAAGATGGAGTGTATGCAGGCAAGGACTTCGTCCAAGCAAAGTTTGTCATCGGCGCAGATGGATCGAACTCGCGAGTGAGACGGTGGGCAGGGCTAGATAAGAGTTGTCGTCCGCGATTAAGGTATGCGTTTCGGAGGCACTATCGCGTGGCTCCATGGACCGATCACATGGAGATCCATTGGGGCAGACGATGCCAAGGTTATGCTACGGCGGTCGGTGAAGAAGAGGTGTGTGTTGCTGTCGCGTCGCACGATCAAAATCTGCGGTTGGATGAAGCATTGCAGGAACTGCCGTCGCTGAGCGCGCGTTTGAGGGGAGCAGAGGTATCAACGCCCGAACGCGGAGCTGTGACCGGGAACCGCCGACTCAAGCGTGTTTGGCGCGGGAATGTGGCCCTTATCGGGGATGCTGCAGGCACGGTCGATGCGATTACCGGCGACGGTTTGGGCCTGGCGTTCAGCCAGGCTGTGGCGCTGGCGGCGTGCATCGAGAGCGGTGATTTGGCCCGGTATCAGCAGACTCACGATCAGTTAGCGTTGCGTCCGTTACTGATGGCGAGATTCATGCTCTTGTTGGACGGACGACCGTGGCTTCAGGATCGTACTCTGCAAGTTTTCAAAAAGCGGCCGGAGATTTTCCAGCGTCTGCTGGCCTTGCACGTGGGAGTACTGCCTCCGACTGAGCTTGTCTGGGATAGTCTGACTTTGGGTTGGGGAATTCTAACCGCATAACATGAGCTTGGCTCGCACGGATCACAAACTCCATTCAATATTCTTGGCCGGAACTCTGATGGCGTTGGCCCTTCCCGCATGGGCCCAACAGCGGGAGTTCCAAGTCGATCCCGCACAGAGTTCGGTGAAATTCACATTAGGCGACGTGCTGCACACGGTGCGCGGCACTTTTAAAGTAATGCGCGGCGACCTGCAGATGGATTCCGGGGGACGACTCTCGGGCGAAATCGTAGTGGATGCAAAGAGTGGAGACAGTGGAAGCGGGATGCGCGACCACAAGATGGGCAAGGAAGTACTGGAGAGCGACCGCTATCCTGAAATTTCGTTTCGGCCGGACCGCATTGAAGGCGCCGTTCCGGGCGCGGGCAGTTCCTCGATCAATGTTCATGGCATGTTCAGTATTCACGGAGTAAGCCGCGAGATTACGGTTCCGGCACAACTTACGATGAATGCAGACCATTGGAATGCGACCGTTCACTTTACAGTGCCCTACCAGAAATGGGGGATGAAAAATCCCAGCACTCTGTTCCTGCGGGTCAGCGACACCGTTGAGATTGATCTTGCGGCGGCGGGTGCAATGATCACACGCTCGGCAACAGGGGCTCAGTAACCGGTCTGGGCAGTGATCCCTTTTTTCTCAACGCAGCGATAAGAGCGGCCCGAGGTGAGGTTCTTATACTCCTCGGTTTCTCCGCTGGGCCATTCGATCACGATTCGTTCCACCCGGTCCCGTTTTTCTAATCCAAATGTGAGAGGAAGCTCCGACTGAGAGAGATAACTGGAGCCGCCTTTTACCATGCGAGACTGCACCATGCCGCCGGAATGGACGTGCAGAACGGCGCCAATGGCGTCGCGATTCGATTTTGTGCCCGTCAGATGAAAGCGGATGCTGCGGTTTCCGCTGAGTTGGTCGTTGCGGTAGAGATATGCGGGACCATTGTTGGTCGTAATCAAGAGATCGACGTCGCCATCGCGATCGAAGTCGCAGTAGGCTAGGCCGCGTCCAACTTTTGGATGATCGAAACCTCCCCCGACCTGAGCGGCAACATCACGGAAGTTGGCTTTGCCGTTGTTCAGAAACAACTGAGGCGGCTGGGCGTATCCGACATTACCGCGAATGTTACGAACGGTTTCATCGATATGGCCGTTAGCGACGGCGAAGTCGAGCCAGCCATCGAGGTTCAAATCGAGGAACGAACAGCCAAATCCCAGGCTGTTTCTGGAAGCGATGCCGACACCGGATTGCGGCGCAATGTCTTCGAATTCTTTCCCGTTCAGGCGATACAAGCCGATCATCTCGTTGTCGAAGTTCGTAATGCCGACACCGGGATTTCCGGAATTGTCGAAGTCGGCGACGTCGACACCCATCCCTGCGCGCGCTTTCCCATCGGTGCTGAAGGCGATGCCTGTCTCCACCGCGGAATCTTTGAAGGTTCCATTGCGCTGATTGCGGTATAGCTTGTTGGGCTGCGTATCGTTGGCGACCAGAAGGTCGGGCCAACCGTCATGATCTTCATCCAGCAATGCCACGCCAAGGGACTTGGAACTGCTGTCGAAGATCCCGCTGGTGGCGGTGACATCTTCGAAGGTGCCATCTCCGCGATTATGGAAGAGCCAGCAGGTGGCGCCCCGATAGGCTTCGGGGGTGCAATAGGACTTATGCTTGCCGTCGAGACTGCAAAAGATATCGGTCTCGATGGACCATTTCACGTAGTTGCAGACGAAAAGGTCAAGTAAGCCGTCGCGGTCGTAATCGAACCAAAGAGCGGAGGTGCTGAAGCCTTCGCGTTTACCGAGCCCGGCGGAATTCGTTACGTCGACGAAGGTGCCCTTGCCCGTGTTGCGGAACAAGCGGTTCTGTCCGACGCAGGTTACGAGAATGTCGGGGAAGCCGTCGTTGTTATAGTCGCCGACGGCGACGCCCATGCCATACATCTCGATATCCAAGCCAGCGCGGGATGTGACATCCGTGAAAGTCCCGTTGCCATTGTTGTGGTAAAGGCGGAGAGTGGTACGGCTTTTCTTGTGTCCGGGCCAATCGGAACCGTTGATGAGCAGAATGTCTTGCCAGCCATCGCCATCATAGTCGAGGAAGGCGCAACCGGAGCCCATGGTTTCCGGCAGGAATTTGCCGCCAAATGCGCCGCTATTGTGACGGAACTGGATGCCGGATTGAGAAGTGATGTCGGCGAAGCGAAAGCCGAGTGAGTTCGCGTTGGGCGCCTGCACAGAAAGGGCCGGCAGACGCGCGAATTCGGACAAGGAAAGGAGGCCAGCCATTCCTCCAAGAAAAGACCTGCGATTCACGGAACGTTCACCAACCCGGCGCGAATGGCATAGACAACGAGTTCCGCAGTTTTGTGAATGCCGAGACTATTCATGATGTTGGCACGGTGAACGGCGACGGTATTGGCGCTGAGATCCAAGGCGGTGGCAATTTCCTTGTTTGATTTACCGTCGACGATCATCTGGAGGACTTCTAGTTCCCGGGGAGTGAGGGCCGAGCTGCGCTCGCCGCGCAAGGTGGTTTTCTGTTCGACCTTGGGATCGAAAACAGTTTCGCCGTCTGCAACTTTGCGAATTGCGGTACCCAGCTCGAGGTCCAAAGCATTCTTGAGGACGTATCCTTTGGCGCCAGCTTCGATGGCCTGGCGAACCCAGGTGCTCTCGCTATGCATGCTGAGCATGAGGACGGCGGTTTCGGGCGATTCCTCAATAATTTGACGCGTAGCTTGTAGCCCGTTCATTCCGGGCAGAGCGCAGTCCATTACAACGACCTGGGGATGGAGTTGCCGGGCGAGTTTGACGGATTCTTCACCGTCGCCAGCCTCACCGACGACTTCCATATCGGGTTCATCTTCCAGCATGCGGCGGAAGCCACGGCGGACCAGGCTATGGTCATCCACGAGCAAGACTGTGATCTTCTTTTGCATAAGACTCCGCTTTCTCCCTAGGGACGACGAGGTGCACCAACGTACCGCCGGCCGCCGGATGTGAAATGACGAGTTGACCACCCATGAGTTCCGAACGCTCGCGCATGGCGACCAAGCCAATTCCCCGCCGGCCCGGCTTTTCCGAAAAGCCCATACCGTGGTCCTGGACCTCGAGTTCGAGGGTGGAAGGCCCGAAACGCAAGCACACAGAAGCCTGCTTTGCCCCGGAATGCCGCGCAACATTATTTAGCGCTTCCTGCAGAATGCGGTAAATATGCACTCCGGCACTACGGTCCACGGGAAACGGCTCACCCTGCTTCTCATAGGATATGGTAATTCCGTTTTGTCTTTCCACGGTGGGAATGTACCAATCCAACGTGCTTTCAAGACCGGCTTCGTCGAGCATGACAGGATGAAGCGCCTGCGAGAGGCTGCGGACGCTCTCAAGAGTGGTCTGGACGGTCTGAAGAACTTCCTGCAAATCGGCGCGCAGTGTAGAGCCCTCGGGGGCATGAGATCCGGCGCGGCGCAGCATCGATCCAATCGCAGTAAGGATCTGTCCGAACTCATCGTGGAGTTCACGAGAGATGTAGCGAAGAGTAGATTCCTGGGTGGAAATCAGTTTCTGGGCGAGTTCGCTGCGGCGCTCCGAAATTTCGGCGAGACGCGCGAAGAGGCGGCGGTTCCAGCGAATGAGAGAAAGGCCATTCAGCAGGATGGCGAGCAGCGTTGCGCCGAGAAAGAAATATACCTGTCTTTGGACACGATCGTAAATCTGGACGATGCGTTGTCCGGCCTGCTCTTCGTTCTCACTATTTTGGACGAGCAGGCGGGCGACCGCGGTACTCAGCGCGGCCTGGCGTTCCTGTAAAGACAATTGAATCTGGGCACGGGCTTCTTTGTCTTTTCCCTCGCCAGCCAGAGCGAAGACGCGGTCGACCGCATCCCAGAACTGAACCACGGAACTGGAGAGGAACGCACTCTGCTCAGGAGTGCGGCTGGCGGCGGCGAAACCGGATTCGAGGCGCATGGCATCCTCAAGATCGGTGCGAATGCGCTGAAACTGCGCGGACCAGGCGGTCAGGGGATAAGGCTCATCGCTGCTGACCATGTCGCGCATGGCGACGGCGAGAAGATTAAGGTCATTCTGGATGCGGAGAAGCTGAAGGGAATCTTTGCGGTTGCGGTCGACAAGTTCGGTCTGGAGTTTACGAAGGCCGGTGACTTGCCACGTCATATACGCGGAATAGGCGATAACAACTGACAGAGTGATGAGCAGGCCCAGGACAAGGCCTATCGTGGGCGAACGCTCCGTCGACGACGGGTGAGACACGTCCCGAGCATACAACGAGATCAGGGCATGTGTCACAGGCGGGCGTAAGCGTACGGGGCTGCGCGAGTTGTGTGACAATGCAGTAATAATGAAGCCGGAAGGGGCGAAATGGAGTCAAAGAGGAGATTGAGTTCTCCGGCGAAAGAACCCGTTAAGCCTCGAAAGATGGAACGACTGAAGGCGGTGTGGCCTGAAGTCTGGAAGCTCATGCGTCCGCGACGCGGGCTGCTTGGGGTGGGTTTTGTTTTGATGGTGGTGAACAAGCTTGCCGGGTTCGTGCTTCCCTACTCTTCGAAATTCCTGATTGACAATGTGGTCAGCCGGCATCAGACGGGGCTGCTACGGCCGCTGGTAGTGGCTGTGCTGGCTGCGACGGTGGTGCAGGGCGTCACTTCTTTCTCTTTGACCCAGCTTCTTTCGAAGGCGGCACAACGCCTGATTGCAGACTTGCGCGAGCAGGTGCAGGCGCACATCTCGCGGCTGCCTGTTTCCTACTACGACGCGAACAAGACCGGCGCGCTGGTTTCGCGGATCATGTCGGACGTGGAGGGTGTGCGAAACCTGCTCGGCACCGGATTGGTTGAATTCGTCGGAGGGCTGGTTGCCGCAGGAATTGCGCTGGTTCTATTGATCCGGATCAGCGCTCCGTTGACGTTGATTGCCGTGGGATCACTGGGATGCTTCGCTTTTGCCCTGAACAAGGCATTCGCGACCATTCGTCCGATTTTCCGGGAACGCGGAAAAATCAACGCAGAGGTAACAGGAAGGCTGACTGAGTCGCTGGGTGGAGTGCGCGTGGTGAAGGGTTATCACGCGGAAGAGCGGGAAGAAAAGATCTTCTCGGGCGGAGTGCGGCGGCTGCTGGATAACGTGATGCGCACGTTGACGGCAACATCGCTGATGAGCCTTTCCGCCAGTGTCTTACTGGGCGTGGTGGGCGCGGCGACGATGTATGTAGGCGGCCGGCAGATGGTGGCGCACCGTCTCACAGCCGGCAGCTACTTCTCGTATAACTTCCTTCTGGTGTTTCTCGTCGCACCAATCATGCAAATTGTTTCAATCGGCACCCAGCTGACGGAAGCACTGGCGGGACTGGAGCGGACACAGGAAATCATGGGCGAGCGACCGGAGGATCGCGACCCGAACCGCACGACGCGACTGGATGACATTGTTGGGTTAGTCGAATTCGAGGAAGTCAACTTCAGCTATGACGGCACCCACGAAGTCCTTCACGACATTTCGTTCCGCTCAGAGCCAGGGACGGTCACGGCGCTGGTAGGTTCGTCCGGCTCGGGGAAGTCGACGACGATTGGGTTGGTTTCGGCATTCTATGTACCGACGAAGGGAACCGTTCGCGTGGATGGCATCGATTTGAGCACGGTGCGGCTGGATACATTTCGGACACGCCTGGGAGTCGTGTTGCAGGAGTCTTTTCTGTTCGACGGGACAATTCGAGAGAACGTGGCATTTTCGCGTCCGGAAGCTACGGGAGAGGAGATCCTGCGGGCATGCCGCATTGCGCGCGTCGACGAGTTCGCGGAGACATTCGAGCAGAAGTACGACACGATTGTCGGCGAGCGGGGAGTGAAGCTATCGGGAGGGCAGCGGCAACGGATCTCTATTGCCCGGGCGATTTTAGCGGAGCCGCGGATTCTGATCCTCGATGAGGCAACGTCAAGCCTGGACTCCGAATCGGAACAAATGATTCAGCAAGGACTGTCGTATCTGATGCAGGGCCGAACGACCTTCGTGATTGCGCATAGACTTTCGACCATCCGGCGAGCCGATCAAATTATGGTGATGGAGCAGGGGCGCATCGTAGAACGGGGGACGCACGCACAGCTGTATGCCGCGCGGGGACGCTACTACGACCTGTACACACGGCAGCACGGCGTGGAGGAGAATCTGTTCTTAGCTCCTGGTGAAGGAGACGCACTGGTGGGCGATTCGACTGTAAATGGGACTAAGAGCGCTGAAGCGAAGACCGGAGACGCGCTGAGCGTGCTGCGAGGTGCGATCCGCTAGGCGATGAATGCTATTCCTGCAATCTCTTCTGACAAAGCCGCAGCAGCGATCCGTAGTGAGAATGTTTGCCGGCACTACCGGATGGGAGAAACGACTATCCGTGCAGTGGACGGCATCACGCTTGAGGTAGCGGCGGGAGAGTTTGTAGCACTGCTGGGGAGCTCTGGTTCCGGGAAATCGTCGCTGCTGAATCTGATCGCAGGATTGGATCGTCCGACGTCGGGGAGTGTTATCGTGCAAAACCGCGACCTGGCACGGCTTTCGCGCGAGGAGCTGGCGAAATACCGGTTGCAGGTTGTGGGCATGGTATTTCAATCGTTCAACCTGATTCCGAGCATGACGCTTCTCGAGAATGTGGAACTGCCGTTGCGTTTTGCCGAGGTCGAACGAGGAAGCCGTGATGCGGTGGCACGAGAAGCGTTGGAGCGGGTTGGGCTGAAGGGGCGCGTGCATCACCGGCCAAGCGAGCTTTCCGGCGGAGAGCAACAGCGGGCTGCGCTGGCGCGAGCGTTGATCAACCAACCAAAGCTTCTTCTCGCGGACGAACCGACGGGGAACCTCGACAGCCATACCGGCACCGAAATCATGAACATGTTGCGCGACTTCAATCGGGAATTGGGTATGACGGTTGTCATGGTGACGCACGAGCGCGCTCTGGCGGAGCGCTATGCACAGCGGCTGATTTCTCTTGCCGATGGGAAATTGATTGACGATCGGCCGAATAGTGCTGCGGCTTTCGGAGGTCGAGCGTGAAGCTTCCGGATCTGACTGAGCTGGCCTTCCGAAATCTGCGCGAGTCGCTTCTCCGGAACTCGCTGACAACGATCGGCATTTCTGTAGGCGTAGCTTCACTCGTTGCAATGCTTTCGCTGGGCACGGGACTTCAGCAGCTTTTTACGAGAAGGCTGGCTAAGTCGGGGCTCTTCGATACGATTTTCGTCTCATCGCGGCGCGAGATGCGTGGGATGGGGCGCGCGGAGGAACGCAATGGACCGCTGCCGGCAGAGAGCCGCGTGCTTGATGAGCCTGCCAGGATTGAAATTGAACACTTGGCGAATGTCAGCGAGGCTTATCCGGATATCCGTTTCGCGACCGAATTGCAGTTCGAAGGCAAGCCGCACCTGACGATGGTGTCGGCCCTGCCACAATCGGCAAAAGCAAATGATGCCTTCGACAGCGTGCAAGGGTCGTTCTTTACCTCGGATACGGCGCCAGAAGCGATCCTGCAGAAATCATTCGCTGAAGAATTGTTGGGTAAGACGCCTCCGCTGGGAGCGCCGGAACCTCCAGTCTCAGAGCTTGCCGGACCATTGCTCGGCAAGGAATTGACCATGCGTTATGCGCAGCGCGATGCGAGTGCGACCGGGAATGGCGCGGGGAAGGACGACTCTCTTTCGGAATCGTCGTATTCAGTGGTGTCGCGTGAACAGAAGCTGAAGATCATCGGCATTGCGGATCTCGATCCGGAAAGTATGCGCGGGCCTACACGGGCGAAAGTTTTCCTGCCGCTGAAGCTGGCGGAAGGGCTGCACGTGATGCAGCCAACCGACCTGCGTGAACTGTCGCTGGCAGCGGGGAACCAGCCCGTCTACTCGTCGATCAGCGTGCGGGTAAAAAATCCTACGCAGATCCAGAGCGTGGAAGATGCGATCAAGAAGATGGGATTCACGACATTTTCCATTCTGGATGCGAGTCGCAGTCTGCAACAAGTTTTTAAGGTGTTGTATGCATTCTTGGGGATTTTCGGCAGCCTGGCGCTGGCGGTGGCTTCGATCGGTATCGTGAATACATTGGTGATGGCGATCCTCGAACGGCGGCGCGAAATCGGCATCATGAAAGCAATTGGGGCCAGCGACGCCGACGTAAGAAAATTGTTTTTCGCGGAAGCGGGCGCGATGGGGATTGTGGGCGGAATCTTCGGTGTCATTTTCGGGTGGGCGATTGGTCAAGTGATCAACTTTGGAACAAATATTTATCTCAAGCGGCAGTCCATTCCGCCGGAACATTTCTGGGCGGTGCCGTGGTGGCTGGTGGTATTTGCGATTGGATTCGCATTCATTGTGAGCCTAATTTCTGGACTTTATCCGGCGGGACGGGCAGCCCGGCTCGATCCGGTGCAGGCTCTGCGATACGAATAGGTGTTGATGAACGTTCCCCTCTGGTTCCGATTCTTGCCTCTGTGTTTCTTCCTTGCTTCTACGGCCAAAGGTCAGAGCCGGATCGATTGCGCTGCGCTGGAAAGCAAGATTCTTAAACGGCCGGTGCATTATTGCGTTTATGTTCCCTCCGGATATGAAGGTGGGCTGAAGGAGCATCCTCCGAAGCGATATCCTCTTCTTTATTTTCTGCACGGGCTTGGAGACAACGAGCGGACATTGTTCAACAGCGGGGGATGGACTCTGATTGACGATCTCCGCAACCAGCATGAGGTAGGCGATTTCCTGATTGTCGCTCCGGAAGGCGGACGGAGTTTCTACATCAACTCAGCGGATGGCACCGTACGATACAGCGACTTCTTCCTGCGCGAGTTCATGCCGCACATCGAGGCCAAGTATCACATCCACGGGCGCGCTGATCGGGCGATTTCGGGGATTTCGATGGGAGGGTACGGCGCTCTGCGGCTAGCTTTCGCGCATCCAGAAATGTTTTCGGCAGTGAGCGCGCAAAGTGCGGCCCTGATTACAGAGTCGCCGCAGCAACTTGATGGTGCCACTCGCGCCGGCATACCTCTGATGAGCGTGCTCACACCAGTGTTCGGAATGCCCATCAATGTAGAACATTGGAACGAGAACAGCCCGTTCCTGCTCGCAAAGAAACATGCAGCGGCGCTGCAGAGAGATGCGATTTACTTCAACTGCGGCAGTGAGGATAACTACGGATTCGAGAAAGGCGCCGCAGCATTGCATGAGGAACTACTGAAAGAACACATCAAGCATGAGTACCATTTGTATCCCGGAGATCACAGCATTGCATATTTCCTGTCGCATTTCGGCGAGGTCCTTGAATTCCATTCGAAGGCGTTCGGGCTGGGTGAGAGGAAATAAATACTCTCAATAGGGACGGGGCGCGGCAGGAAAGCACCTCATGTAAACTGGAGAAACCGCGCGACGGGCTCCTGTGGTGGCTGAAGCAGTCGGAGAGGTGGCCGAGTGGTTGATGGCTCCGGTCTTGAAAACCGGCGTGCCCGAAAGGGTACCGGGGGTTCGAATCCCTCCCTCTCCGCCAGACCTTTGAAATCAGTAGCCTACATCCCCGGCTACGGATTGCGGCTCCCCATCAAATTGTCAGTATTGGCTCATTAGCGGAAGAAAGACCGCACGCCATTGGACGAAGACACCATTCGCACGTATGGATGGTTGACCAGAGACTTCATCGACCTACGTCGATCCTACCGGGCGTTTTTAATCGTCGGACCCGACGGCGACGCGAGCTTGACGGGCGATAGATCGACGCCAGAGACGTTGACGACGGCTTGCCACGCGGCTTCCTGGCTGTCGCGATCGTGGAGGTGTGGCTGGCGCTGCACCTCCATGGGGCCTGAAAACTTCCCTTTGGCCGAGGCGAAGAATTGCCCCGAGACGTCGGTTCCGAACTTTGATGCCTGGATATACCGGCTGGCCGCGGTCTCCGGCGTCTGATTCATGCCGGGAATGAGGTTCACGATCGGAATCATCAGATACCTCAGCGCAAAACCAGCGCTTCGCACCACGTTGGTGCCGGTCGCGCCGCCGGGCGACACGGCATACACAGCCATGCCGGAGGGCAGCCGGCGGGCCAGCGCCGCGGTCCACCAAGCGATGATAAGCTTTGCGTCGGCATACGCATTGTTGGGCACGTACTTCACGTTCGGCCCGTTGCGTATCAGCGCTTCCACTGCGGCGGATCGGTCACCCTGGTAACGACTGGCCGCGAAGGCTGGCAGGTCGGTGTATTTGAACATGGGTACGCCCCCTCGGGCAGGTTCTGCACCTGCGATAACGATCCGCGCGTTCGGGCTGAGCAAGTTGGCATTCAGCAACCCAACCGTCAGCTGATGATGCCCGATGAGCGGGGCCTGAGAAGACTCGACGCCCGTCGCGGTGAGAGCGCGCTTCTTAAAGGGAACCAACCCTGCATTGAGCAGCAGGAAATCGATCGGCTGGCCTCGCTTGACGAGCTCGGC
>JASLEQ010000472.1 GCA_030151135.1 Candidatus Sulfotelmatobacter sp.
TCCGGCGCAAAGAAAAGCTCGGTACCGCGAAAATCGGCGGGCGCCACACCAATGATCGTGAACGGGTGCTTGTTCATTTGCACAACACGGCCGATCACTCCACGATCGCCGTTGAAATAGCTATGCCACAGCGCATAGCTCAGTACCACCTCCGGCATGCTGTTCTTGCCATGCTCTTCCGAGGCATGGATAAAACGGCCCAGGTAAGGTTGAATGCCGAGCGCGTCGAAATAATTGCCGCTCACCAGGTAAGGCCACACCACAGTTGGGCTTCCCTTTCCGGTGTCCAGTCCCACGCCGCCCCTGATGTCGTACATCACCAGAGAATCGAAGCTGCCGTTCTGGTCGCGCAGATCGCGGTAGTCCGGATAGGATTGCGACAAAGTTGTTCCCGAACCGTAGTTGCGCTCCACCATGTACAAGTTGTCGGGATGCGGGACATTGAGCGGCCTCAGCACCAGCGCATTCAGCACGCTGAATACGATGGCATTTGCGCCAATTGCCAGCGCAAGGGTCAGCACCGCCGTCAAGGTGAATCCGGGCGCTTTGCGCAGCTGCCGGAAGGCTAGTCGAAGGGAGGCTCTCATGCGTTTCTCGTCTCCGTGACAGGGAAGTCCTTTCCGGGGTGAACCCGGGCAACACGCTATTCTACGCACCCGCCAGACCTACAGTTGCGTTTGCATTGCCGATTCCCGAGGCGAACAGCCCGATCGATTCCCTTAGCCATGATCTCCAGTTGAATGAGCGCTCCAGGCATGAGTAATGCCGCTCCCACCAGCGCGGTGGCCGCCCAATTGTGCGCCCATCCGCAAAACGCCGGTAGGGGCGTCCATGAGCGTAGAGAAGCGCGAGATGGCGTAGAACGCCGCGGCGCAGCCGACGAACGGCAGGTAGCATTCAATAGACGGCGCGGCATTCAGATTCACCGCGGCGAGTTGGGCCACCGCCGCCACCGCGAGCACATGTGCCTGGTAAGTAAATTCGGCCATCTGGACGCGGCGCGCAACGACGACGAGCGTCACGGCAAACGCAACCCCTACAAGGGCGACCACGGCTGGCTTACTTCGGTCCAGATGAGCACGGATGACAGCACGGCCCCCGCCCAGAGAGCGACAACGCGCAAAAGCTCGCGCATCCGCAACGCCAGAGAAAACCTATGCTCCGAAGTAGAAGCCCATCGCGAGAACCGGCAGCGTGATGAGCCGCGTCGCGAGATGATGCGGATACACCACGTCGAAGTGGCAATTCACGACCGCGCAGCGGTAGACAACCAATTTGGTCATGTTGCGGGCTTCAAGAACGATGGGGCAGCCGGTCAGGATTCCGGCAATAGTGCCCAGCCGCTGAAACACGATTTCCCGCTGCAGGATTCCGGCGGCGATCATCCAGAAGATCGCGATTCTGTTGTCGCTGAATCTGAAAGATACAGCCGCGAAGATGAGTATCGTGCCCATCAACGTGAACAGTTTGAATGCGATGCGGCGCCGCCGGCTGGACGATGGGGTTTGCGGCGGTTATCCGCGTGCGGTGTCGCGGGGGAAGGCTGGACGCACATCCCTGGGGGGCGAACTTACTTCGCCTGGATTGTGAGTCGTGCGCGGCTGGCAGAATCCGGACACTGTCGCCTCCAGGCGGAGTACGGGTTGGTGGTTCTACTTAAGCGCCAGATACACTTCGGGCGGGCTCGACAGACCAGCCTCTAAGCGGGTCCGTGCAAGCTTCTCGTGCTTGGAAGCGGGGAATGCAACACTGATTTCGCAGAGAGAGCAGAGAATCTGACGCAGGAAATACTGATCGCCATACTTCTTGAAAACCAGTTGGCCCGCATTCGATTGCCGCCCATCGCGTTGAACGACACTCACGAGGGCGATCTTGCCATCCTCGCTTCGAATCGTGATGACCCCGGGGTTAGCGATCTCCGAGCTCATAGTGTATGTCCCTGCGGGAACCCACTTGTTCCCCACATTGAAGTTGAACGGGACTTTGGCTCGGGCAGCATGATCTTGTGCAGAGATAGTGCCGGCGCCGGCGAGGTTGGCGAGAAGGCACACGGCGACTGTGAACGAAGCGATGTGCTTCATGGGTGACTCTCCTTTGGTGAGGCGGTGGTTCTCACGCGCCTGCACATTGTGGGTGTAGCGGCCGTTGATAGCGCATTTTCGATGATTTTGAAAACGCGCTGTTAACGCCTTTCCCAAGTACATCTGGATTTTTCCGGCTAACTTTGCACTCGGTAGTTGGCAGTCGGGGAAGCCTTCAACTAGCTATGCGCGGAGGAGAGAAACATTTCACACCAATTCACGCTGCTCCTGAATGCAAGGGCCGCCTGCGGTAGTGTACATGTGAAATGTACACGCAGATAGAGAGGTATATGTACGGACGACGCGCGTTGTTCCGGAACAAGCTCAAGCCATCTATTTGATCTTAGATATGGAGAACCAATAAGATATGGTGCCGGTTCTTGAAGACGTTATGGCAAGCTCGCATTTCCCCTGCTTGAGGACGTCAGCAGGAATATCCAGTTTCAAGATTGCGCCACCTGGAACAGAGACGGCATCGACTCCGTCCTGAGACCAAACCATTTCTCGCGTGTGCCGCAGTTGGACGCGGTACTTTCCGTTTGCCGGGGAGAGGAGTGCGACTTCGATGTGAAGCGCCTTGGTCCCGGGAGCTAGCTTCGCCTCAGGCAGTTCGACTTCCCCACGCTGAAGACCCGGCCTGACCAGGTTGAGCATGGCGATTGCCGGTTGCAAAGAGTCCAAGGCGTGTTGTGATTCTTGACGGGCGAAGGCTGAAAGCTCGCGCTCCTGATTTAGCTGCTGGCGGATTTGATTCATCGCTAAGTTAAGCTCGCGGCGTTGATTGACCAAATTCAGTATGGTGATGACGAATACCAGTGCCGCAGCAATTTCCGCACAAGTTCTGAAAGCAGGCAGCAGCCGCCCGCCTCGCAAGACCGCAAAGAGGCTACGCGCGGCTGACGGCCGGATTGCATTCACCTTGCGGGATTCCTCCTGGACATAGCGGCTGAACAGCCGGGCGGTTCTGAGCTTGCGCTGCCGCTCCGGGGGGCGGAGAAAGTGCCCTTCAACAGCTCGCCTATCCTGTGCGTTAAGGGAACCCTCCAGGTAATCCTCACTGATCTCGTCTTCGACGACATCAGTGGTCATCGACAACTCCGGATCGGTAAGAAGCTGCTCGTCGATGCGTTCCACCAGTTCGGAGTCCGAATCAAGGCGACCAAGCAAATACTCGCGAATGTTAGCGTCAGTGGCCACAAAATGTCCTGTAACTGCTTCTGGCAGTTCCTTAGTTCAAGCCCGAACGTTGCACACAGCTACCAATACAGTCGTGAAGACGAGCGCGAATCCTGCAGGCGGTTATCCGCAACTTGTTCAGCCCTCCGTAATCCGCGGCAAGGTGCTTGCGATTTTTAATTTTTTCCCGGCCCTGGAACTGGTGATACCGCGTAATCAACTCACGATCGCGTTGGGAAAGCTGGTCCAGGCAATGTTCCAGGCATTGCAACTCACAGTCAGTGAATTCGTCCAGCGGCGCAGTGGGTGCGGGAACATCTTTGTCCTCCAACGTCTCGGGCGATACCTCGCGAAGATACTCATACCAGACTTTCCTGGCTACTCCGACGCAAAGAGAGACTGGCGTGGGGTACTTTTCCGGCTCTCGGTACACGATTAGCACGACCCGATCAAGCGTTCGATCTGTCAATTCCTCGGCATGTGCGCAGCCCTTCCTGACGAAGTACTTCACCAACGTCTTTCTGATTTCCAGATATTCTCGGGCTGCCTGTCCTGGATTGAGCGACAGCCAGAGAAGAAACGACGCAAACACCTCCGGTGTCAGGTTTCGTTGTCTTTCCGGGATTGGCTGGAGATCCATGGGACTCAGATTCTACACGCTCCTCAAGGTCCTCCGTCGTCCTATCTGTAATCTCCTTCGAATACGAAGGCTGCCCAGTAATAGGGATCCGACAATTGCGTGTTTTTGAGTAAATCGAGTTGCGCTTCTCGAAGAGCTTGGGCGGGGGCCTCACCTCTCTGGAGGCGGGAATAGAACGTTTTCATCAAGGGCACAGTGGCATCGTCGTCAACCTTCCACAGGCTGGCGATAACACTTCGCGCTCCCGCATAGAGAAAGGCCCGCGGCAGGCCGTTGATTCCTTCCGACCCGAGGTCTTTACCCAGGGCCGATTGGCATGCACTAAGGACCACCAGGTCGGCAGACAGTTTGAGATTGTAGATATCGTTCAGCCTTACATATCCATCCTGGGCCTCGCCTTTCTTATTGAACATTGAAAGAACCAGACCAGACATCTCCGGATGATGAGTATCCATCATTCCATGAGTTGCGAAGTGGATGATCCGTTGGCGGGCGAGAACACCAGCCATGATCGCTTCCCGGTTGGCGTCAAGACCCATGAGCAGTCGCGTGCGCGCGGGCCCGGTGATCTGCTGAATGGCGAGAGCCTCGTTTCGTGAGCCTGGAAGGTTGGGAATCCACTCTGAGTTCCGCACATCGCGCAGGGCTCTTGTCAATTCCCGGGTACGCGGAAATCCAGACTGGCCGGAGACGACCGTGGCCATTGGCTTGCCGGGTGGTTCAAAAACCGGGTCTGCGAATACTGCCACTTCATCAGCCGGCTTGGGCCTTTGGGCGGCCGTCTTCCGCAGCGACGCGAGTGCTGAAACGGAAGGCAATATCGCCACCTCATATAACTCAACGAGGGGCACACTCGCGCGTCCCGGCCGGGGCACAGGCAACGCCGCAAAGGGAAGGTACTGCAGCGGACCGTCCGGCACGATTAACAATCGTTTTCGCGGCGGAAGGCGCACCGGCCCGAGTAAGAGCCTGGCTAATTGCCTTGACTGCAGAAGCAGAGTTTTCTTCGCGGTTGCTCGTCTTTGCAAATAGTCCACGGCCGCCTCATCGGCCTTACTCTCGGTCGGTATGAGGGCTTTTCGGAACAGGCGAACGCGATTGCGGATCTCCGCGGCGGGTGCGATATCAACGACCTTCAGACTGTCGCCGTCAAGCACCCAGGCAACGCTGCGATCTTCGCCAAGTGCAAATTCCAGCAGAAGTGTATTGCCATCCCCGATCTGGGCTTGTATGTCACCCAGGGTCAGCGGCTCTTTAGCGGAAAGGGTGAGTGTCTCGGACGCTTTTTCACCTGCTTCAATTGTCGCGGACCTCGAACTCCGAGCCAGCAAAGTGTCGCAGCTAACGGTTTGTTGGCCGGTGCCGAGCAGGTCGAGGAAGGAGCGAACCTTGCTTTTCTCTGCGGCTTGGAAAGCCAATTCCGCAAACCCTTGATTGGGATGGAGCTTA
>JASLEQ010000549.1 GCA_030151135.1 Candidatus Sulfotelmatobacter sp.
GGCGATGATTCCGTACCATGCCCGCGCGTGTGTTCCGAACACAAACAACTGCTGCCACAGGTAAAGGCTGTAACTGATCTGACCGAGCCACATCACCGGTCGCACATTCAACCACCAATAAGATCTACGTGCCACATGCAAAATCAATCCCGCGATCGCCACATGCATCAGCGGCCACAAAACGAACAGCAAGATCGGATCGCTGTGAAAGCCGCGTAGCCCCCAATACAACGGAACTCCCGCGGTGATGCCGCACATCACGAGCGCCCACACGCTGCCGAACTGCGGCACCCGCTCTGCCACCATGGCCAGCAAACATCCCACCGCCAGCACATCCGCTACCGCCGGAAAAGTCTCATCCGCCCTCCCGTGTAATCCCGCCAGATGACATGCCGCCCGATACACCGGCGCAGTAGCGACGACCGCAACCAAAATCTTCGCCCGATGCCGGTACCACTTCTTCAGCACTCCCGGCCATAACAAGTAAAACTGTTCTTCCACACTGACAGACCACAAATGGCCAAGACACCACGGGTGCGTAAAATCAAAATTCGCTACATAGAAGACAGCTGCCGCCATGTGATACCAATGCAGTTCACGCCAGAACAAAACAAACGCAAAGCCCATGAATACCATCGCAGCGGGCAAGATCCGGTACGCCCGCCGCACGTAAAATTCGCGAACGCCAATGGACCCACTCGTCTCCCGTTCCCTGAGCAACAGCGTCGTAATTAGATATCCCGAGATTACGAAAAAAATCTGCACCCCAAGGTTCGCAAATGCCCCAGCCACGTCGGAATGAAACCGCAGCTCCGCCCAGTGTCCCACCACCACGAGCCCAATCGACACTGCCCGCATCCCATCCAGCGATGGAATCCGCCTCATAGCACGCGCAGATTAGCAAAAGCCGGAGAACACACTCTGTGACACGAAACAGAATTACCAAGTTTTTTTCGATCGTTCCCGATATGGCATTCGGGCATGGAAGGGAAAGTCGGGGCACACTCCAAACGATCCCGATCACCTCAACGTCATTCGCCACATAAGCGCAGTTCTCTTCCAGATGATTTCGTCA
Source organism: Candidatus Sulfotelmatobacter sp. (assembly GCA_030151135.1). Next base: position 1,076 of record JASLEQ010000549.1, read on the forward strand.
GATAAGTACAATTTTTCACGCGAATTTTTGCCCAGGGGATGTGAGATTTTTAATGGAATCATGCGCGACACTAGTCCCTGTGTCCACCGCATTTCCCGCTCGAGTTCATGCTATAATATTGACTGTTCCAGAGCAGATAACATCCTGTAAATACAAGCATTTACGCCTGACTAGAGGCACAAGAACTGCCCTGCCGCACAAGCTGGCGGCCTGAAGTTAAAAGCTCACTATGCCTGACGACCAGAATCCCGAACTTCCATTAACTCCCCCCAACGGTAGCGGCGAAGGTGGTGGCGGCGCCCTCAACATTCAACCCGTCAACATTGAAGAGGAGATGCGCCGGTCGTATCTCGACTACTCGATGTCGGTCATCATCGGCCGCGCACTCCCCGACGTTCGCGACGGTCTGAAACCCGTTCACCGTCGCATCCTGTTCACAATGCAGCAGATGGGGCTGTATCCGAATCGGGCGACCCGAAAATGCGCCCGAATCGTCGGAGAGGTGATGGGCAAGTACCATCCGCACGGCAACCTCGCGGTGTACGACGCTCTCGTCCGCCTGGCGCAGGACTGGTCGATGCGCTATCCGCTGATCTTCGGTCAGGGAAATTTCGGCTCCGTCGATGGAGATCCTCCGGCAGCCGACCGTTACACCGAAGCCAAGCTCGCGCAGGTTTCCACCGCGCTGCTCGAAGATCTCGACAAAGAAACGGTCGACTTCCACGACAACTACGACGGCAGCGAAGTCGAACCCGATGTCCTTCCCGCGCGCATTCCAAATCTCCTGATCAATGGCTCCGACGGAATTGCCGTCGGCATGGCGACAAAAATTCCGCCGCACAATCTGACGGAGATCGTCGACGCCACCATCACCCTCGTCAATAATCCCAACGCGCAGCTGGCGGAAATCCTGAAGTTCGTGCAGGGGCCGGATTTCCCGACCGCCGGCATGATCCACGGGCGCTCCGGAATTTTCGAAGCCTATCGCACTGGCCGCGGGCGCTTCATGATGCGCGCCAAAGCCGCCATCGAAAACGTCAGCAAAGATCGCCAGTCGATCGTCGTCACCGAAATTCCATACCAGGTCAACAAGTCCGTCCTGATCAAGCGGATCGCGCAACTCGTCAACGACAAAGACATCGAAGATATTTCCGACGTCCGCGACGAATCCGATCGCGACGGCATGCGCATCGTCGTCGAGCTCAAGCGCGGCGCAGAGCCCCAGATCGTCCTCAACCAGCTCTTCAAGCACACGCAGATGCAGGAAAGCTTCTCCATGATCCTGCTCGCGGTGGTAAACGGTCAGCCCCGTGAAATGGGCCTGATCCAGACGATCAAGTACTTCATCGAGCACCGGCTCGACGTCGTCCGCCGCCGCACCGCCTACCTGTTACAGAAGGCGAAAGATCGCGAGCACATCCTCGAGGGATATCTTAAGGCTCTCGACCATCTCGACAACGTCATCACGATCATTCGCGGCAGCGCCAATCGCGCCGACGCCCGCGAAAATTTGGTGCAGTACTTTGGCGGCAAGAAGATTGACATCAACGTTTCTGGCCGCGCACCCAGGGTCGATCCCGAGAAGCCGTTCACCGCCCGCCAGGCCGATGCCATCCTGGAACTGCAATTACATCGTCTGACCAAGCTTTCGATCGACGAGATCTCGAACGAGTTGAAAGAAGTCCGCGACAACATCGCGGAATACGAGTCGATCCTTGGCTCTGAGAAGAAGCTGCGCACCGTCGTCGTCAAAGAGCTGGAAGAGGTGAAGAAGTTATACGGAGACGAGCGCCGTACCAAGATTGAAGACGAAGCCGCAGAAATCGTTCTCGAAGATCTCATCGCCGACGAGCAAGTCGCGGTCACGGTCAGCCACTCCGGCTACATGAAGCGGACGCCCATCTCCACCTACCGCATGCAGCGTCGCGGAGGCACTGGCCGCACCGGCATGAAGACCCGCGACGAGGATTTCGTCGAGCATCTCTTCCTCGCCTCGACGCACGCCTACATCATGATGTTCACCAACACCGGGCGTGTCTACTGGCTGAAGGTTTACGAAATCCCCGATGTGAGCGCCGCCGGAAAAGGCAAACACATCGGCAACCTCGTCGGATTGCAGCCCGGCGAAACCGTCAAGACGATGCTCGCGGTCCGCAACCTCGAAGAAGAGAACAAGTTCATCTTCTTCGCCACGCGTAACGGACTCGTCAAGAAGTCCGAGCTCCGCGAATTCATGCACGTCCGCTCCAACGGCATCATGGCGATCGGTATTGAGCAAGGA
>JASLEQ010000556.1 GCA_030151135.1 Candidatus Sulfotelmatobacter sp.
CTCTTCCAGAAGGTCTCACCGTTTCCGTCGGTGATACGCGAATAGCCTCGTTCTGCCCCGCCGTTGCGGGTATGACCACGATCCGACATTCCTACGGATATCCGCTGCCGCATCGTGGTCATACCCGCAACGGCGGGGCAGAACGAGGCTATTCGCGTATCACCGACGGAAACGGTGAGACCTTCTGGAAGAGTAATCCGTATCTCGCCGGGAAGTTCACCGGGGAACCGGATTTCGTGCATCCGCAATGGGTAATCGTGGACCTCGGTGAGACGCAGCCCGTCTCGCACATCGTGATCGATTGGGGCATGCCGTTGGCAAGCGCCTTTGAGGTGCAGTATTGGAGCGGCGATCATCCAATGGAGAAGCCGACTTCCGGAGTGTGGACGGCCTTCCCCAACGGAATTGTCACGCAGAATCGTGGCAAGCACTTTTCCTGTGGTCTTGCCCGCTCACCGATTCCGGTACGTTTTGTGCGCATCTGGATGACGGAATCGTCGTGCGCCGAGACCCCGGTTCACGATCCGAAAGACCCGCGGAGTTCTATTGGTTACTCGATTCACGAAGTCTTCATCGGAAGCATGACTGCGGACGGGAATTTCATCGATTACGTGCAGCACCGGCCTGACCAGAACCAGACTGTAACTTGGTGCTCATCCATCGATCCGTGGCATTCGGAGTCAGATATCGACGATCGAGGCGACCAGACCGGCTTCGATCTTTTCTTTACCAGCGGCATCACGAACAACTTACCGGCGATGATTCCGATCTCGCTTCTCTATGGAATCCCTGATGATGCCGCCGCGCAGATGGCCTATCTGAAGAAGCGCGGGTATGCGATTTCCTATGTCGAGATGGGCGAGGAGCCGGACGGGCAGTACATGCTACCCGAAGACTATGCGGAACTGTATTTGCAGTTCGCGACCGCGATGCACAAGGTCGACCCGAGTCTCAAGTTGGGTGGGCCGGTTTTCGAAGGAGTGAATGAAGACATCAAGGTCTGGCCCGATGCGAAAGGCCGCACGTCATGGCTTGGACGATTTCTTGATTATCTGAGAGAGCGAAACCGCATTGGCGACCTGGCCTTCGTAAGCTTCGAACATTATCCCTACCCGCCGTGCGAGATCACGTGGTCAGATCTGTTCCGCGAGCCGCAACTGGTGAGCCACATCCTTGATGTCTGGCGGGAGGACGGGCTTCCGGTCCACGTTCCGCTCATGAACACGGAAAGCAATGTAACTTTCGGGAATGCCGAGCAGATGGTCGACATCTTTGCAGCATTGTGGCTCGCTGACAGCGTCGGCGCTTTTCTCACTTCGGGCGGCGCCGTTTATTATCACTCGCCGATTCAGCCGGAACCGCTGCGTCCCGGATGCCACGGATTCGGGACTTACGGCAATTACGTCTCGGATGAAAACCTCAACATCAAGTTCTTCACTTGCCAATACCATGCGAGCCGATTAATCAACCTGGAGTGGGTACAACATCGCGCCGGCGTACACAAGCTTTATCCGGCGTCCTGCGACCTGCAAGATGATGCGGGACACACGCTGGTGACGGCCTATGCAGTGGCGCGGCCTGATGGCCAGCTCTCGGTGATGATCATCAACAAAGACCAAGACAATTCCCATGAGGTCCGTTTTGCCTTGGACGATGCATCAAGACATCTCGATGGCGCTATGACGATGATTACGTTCGGCAGTGAGCAGTACATGTGGAAGTCGGATGGGCCGAACGGTCATCCTGATCCCAACGAACCACCCGTCACTAAAACACTTGCCTCGGGAACCAGGTCTGTCGTACTGCCGAAGTCGTCAGTGACGGTTCTTCGCGGCAAACTGTCGTCCTGATGCGACCGGAAGGGTGAAATCTGAGTTTCGAAATATAATGGCGTTGCTTTCATCGCCATGAATAGACTCCCAGCCGACAAACTTCCTGCAAAGCTCAAAGTCGCAATGATCATTCTCGTCTGCTCTTGCCTTTTTTCGACGGCGAGAATAATCCGATATGCGCCCAAGCCGTGGAACCTTGCTCCCGACAACATCGCTCAACGCTCCGACCAACGGTTTGCGGCAGTAAAGCAGGCATTGCCCAGTCGCGGAGTCATCGGCTATGTGGGAGAAACAGGCGAGTCCGCGCTGCCGGACTACTACCTGACGCAGTACGCGTTAGCGCCACTCGTGGTAGACCGCTCCGTCAATCACGATCTAGTGTTGGAGAATTTTACCGGCAAGCAGATCCCCGGTTCCTTAGCGGGTCTCCAAGAAATTCAGGAATTCGGCAAGGGCATCATCCTCCTGCGGAACGAGGACCCCCGCTAGATGTGGCTCGCTGTCGCAGCCGCCCTTTGCACCCTGCTCGGATTTCTGATCGCGTCCCTGGCGCTAGACAAAGGTAAGAGCCCGGCGGACTTCTTGCTCCACTCGTGCTTCATCCTTTGTTTAGGAGTTGGCGGCTTTTCGGTCGTATTTCTCATCGCGCGCGTTCTAAACCTACCGCACCTCTTCAAAGCAGATTTACTCGCAATCACATTGCTGGGCGCCATTCGACTGTTGGCTGGATGTCCTCGGAAGCCAAGCAATCGTGGCCTACACGAGAAGTTGACGTTTCCGGCGGGCATTCACCGCCTGTTAACCGTGTCTTTCGTTTTCTCAGCGTCCGTCGCTGGATATTCCGCGGTCACAGGCGCCATTGTTCATCCACATGGAGACGGATGGGATGCCTTCGCAATCTGGAACTTGCACGCACGATTTCTGTTTCTCGGCGGAGCCCGATGGCGCGACGGATACAGCACGCTGATCCCGTGGTCTCATCCTGACTATCCGCCGCTGGTACCGGCGGCGGTCGCTCATTTCTGGAGCTATCTGGGCAACGATAGCCCAGCGATCCCGGCTGTATTGGGGTTTGTATTCGCTTTGAGCACCGTGGTTCTGCTCTGTTCCGCTCTGACTCGCATGCGCGGGGGCGACGCCGCCATGCTGGGCGGCCTCACGCTGGTATCGACGCCATTCTTCGTTTCTCAGGCAGCAGCCCAATATGCCGACATCCCGCTCTCGTTCTTTTTTCTTTCGACGCTTGTCCTGCTTTACGAATACTCGACTTCCGGATCGAAAAGGACGCTCGCCCTGGCCGGACTTTGCGCCGGCTTTGCGGCATGGACCAAGAATGAAGGACTGCTCTTCCTTTTTTCTGCAGTCATCGGCCAAATTCTTCCCATGCTTTTGGGGAAGCGTCCGGTCGGAACCAGGAAGAGGCGGGAAGTGTTTGCTTTCCTGATCGGGGCAGCGCCGCTGCTAGCGCTCGATCTATGGTTTAAGCACTTCATTGCGCCGCCCGGCGATCTGTTTACGACTCCTGCTTCCATGATTTCTAAGGCGATGACGCCCCTACGCTATCTTGTCATTCTGAAATGGTTTGGGAAGCAGTTTCTGCGGTTCGGAGATTGGTGGCTGATCCCGGTGACCCTGGTTCTGGTGGCGCTTTATTTCTTGTCATCCCGCAATGAAAAGCTGCGAGAGGACGCTGCCCTTCATGCTTCTTTGTGGACCTTGGCGCTGACGCTGGTTGGATACTTCGCGATTTATGTGATCACTCCGAATGAGCTTTACTGGCACCTGCGCTTTTCGTTGAACCGATTGTTGTTGCAGGTTTGGCCGTCTGCCCTATTTTTGTTCTTTTGTTCCGTTTCCTTACGAAGAGGCCCGGAGGTCTCAAAATGAGTCAAAAATGGGCCAAAAACGCACATTTAGTCGATAAATTCGGCCGCTCACCTCTTGACTTGCGGTCAAATCCTTGTAATAACTACAGGGTCCATCGGGACGAGTCTGGGGGTGTGTCGATTTGGCAGAGGTTCGGCTTCAAGAGGGCGAGTCGTTAGAGAACGCCCTACGCCGCTTCAAGCGCAAGGTGCAGCAGGAAGACGTAATAAAGGAAGTGAAACGTCACTCCTTCTACCTGAAGCCCGGCGAAAAGAAGCGCGTGAAAGCTGCGCTGGCACGCAAGCGAGCGCGCAAAAAGACGCGCAAAGAACAAGACTGATGATATTGCAGGAATGGGCTGCTCCTTCCCCGAGCGGCCCTGCTCAATCTGGCCCCCACCGGTTGAGCGGCAAGCAGGGATCTCATAATCACATTTCTCCCGGCATAGATCGATAAGTTGTAACCCACGCACCGTTCTGGCGCGTGGCGGGCCGAGTCCAGGGGCAGTACCGAGGGGGGAGTAGTAAACGACCCGTATTTCGGTGTTCTCACCGCAGTTCTTTCCCCGCGAGTGGGCGCGACGGAAATGGGCTGAAGGAGCCATCCTCAATGGAATTTCAGGACAAGGTGCTTAAATGCATCGACTGTGGAAGTGACTTCATTTTCACGGCCGGGGAACAGCTTTTCTTTCACGACAAGCAGTTCAAGAACGAACCCAAACGTTGCAAGGTATGTAAAACAAAACGCGTAGCCGTGCTGGGCGCGGCTCCTGTGCCCGGACAGACTTACCGCTACGCCAAGGTCGAAACTCAGGCCACGTGTTCGGGATGCGGAAAGCAGACAACAGTCCCTTTCCGGCCCACCCAGGGCCGTCCCGTTTTTTGCCGGGAATGCTTTCAGGCTCGTAGGACGCAGGCAACAGCGTAAGCAGTACTCCCGGTCGGCGTTGTGTCGCCCCGGAGCCGAGGTGTGTCTGCTGGTGTGCCGCGCACGAATGATGGCGCCTGCGTCTCTGCTAGCGAAATCCGCCTCCTGAAGTCCGGGCGGCAAGAAGTCTCCATTCCATTTCCCGAACGCTACGTCTAAGTTGTAGGATTCTTTCG
>JASLEQ010000578.1 GCA_030151135.1 Candidatus Sulfotelmatobacter sp.
CCGCGACTGTAGGGGCATAGGCGGCGAGGGATCGGACCTCTACATTCGCCGGAACGTCAATGCGCCCGTTCCTGCGGGTTACAACCAGAATAAATCTGCGCTCAGGCAACATGCGCGCGTAGGCGATCTGTATTCGGGAGACGTTCTGATAGGCGGAGGGGAAAAGCACCAATGATTCGGTGGAGGCCCGGTGCCTTCGGGTCCAAAGGCGTCGCAGCTGGTAGTCGGTGTCCCACTTGTCCCCAGCAATCTCGAGAATCTGCGAAGGCCGCAGCGTCCTCAGCTTCTTCGCCAGACCTTGCGTAGGGCCATGCGGCGAATTGTTGCTGAAGACTTTGATCTCACGTTTCAGCAGGATACTCAGAGTGCGCGAGGCAGGATGCGCCCGGGTCGTAAATACGTCGGCATTTACTGGAATTCGGTCCGCCAGTGCTGCGATCATGAGCAACTGGGAGAGTGTGTGGTCTAGGTTCGCCGAATAGACTTCCCACCAATCGATCCCTTCAGAATCGACTATCTGTCCCAAGCCCACCGAATTGAGCTCGCGCAATCGATCTCGATGAACAGCGTGATCCAGAAGCCCGTAGAGGCTAATGACCTCGCACCGAAGCCGGCGGCTAAGCTCGGCGTAGGCGTATGTGCCGGACCAGCCTAAATCCACTATGAGATCCCAGGATGCTTCGCTCCATGGCGCGAGTTCCGGCGAATCTTCGGGATGGACCAGCAAAACTCTCATAATAGGGCTTGCGTGGGGAGGCTCAGCTTTGAAGGCTGACACCTGTAATGAGTAATTTACAGGGTTATCGGACTAAAGTTCGGCCGTACACGGTGTTCGACGGCGTTTCGGGCGATAGCGGCCAGAATCCTGAGACAGAACTTTGACATCTTTCTATCTGCGAGCTTGCTAGAATTCGCACTATGACGCCGCAATCTCCGTTCACCGATGTTCCCGACGCCATCGAAGAAATTCGCGCCGGACGCATGATAGTTGTGGTCGACGATGAAGACCGCGAGAACGAAGGCGACCTGACTATCGCCGCCGAAAAGGTCACCCCCGAGATCATCAATTTTATGGCCAAATACGGCCGCGGCCTCGTCTGCCTCGCGATGACGGAGGAACGCCTGGAGCACCTGAATATCGGGCTCATGACGAATGAGAACACCTCGCAATATGGCACGGCGTTCTGCGAAGCGATCGACGCCCGGCAAGGGGTGACGACGGGAATCTCGGCACACGATCGCGCACGGACGATTCAGGTGGCGATTGATCCCGCTACGAAGCCCACGGACCTGGCTCGTCCCGGGCACATGTTCCCTCTTCGCGCACGGAAAGGCGGCGTGCTCGTCCGCGCTGGACAGACGGAAGCGTCGGTGGATCTGGCGCGGCTCGCCGGGATGATTCCCGCGGGGGTGATCTGCGAAATCATGAAAGATGATGGCAGCATGGCGCGGGTTCCGGACCTCATCGAATTCTGCCGTGAGCACAGTATGAAGATGCTCACCGTTGCCGAACTGATCCGTTACCGCATGTCGCACGAGCGCTATATCAACCGCGTAGGTGAGGCTCTGATCGACACAAGATTCGGCGAGTTCCGGTTGATCGCATATTCGAGTGAAGTGGACGGCGGCGAGTCACACGTCGCCCTGGTTCGAGGAGACATCGAGCACGCTTCGGAACCGGTTCTGGTCCGCATGCATGCACATTGCCTGATGGGGGATGTCTTCGGCGCAACCGGATGCGAGTGTCACGCCACGCTCGAAGGGGCGCTCCGCCGAATTGCCGAGGAACGCCTTGGAGCGCTCATCTATCTGCACCAGACCTCGCAGGGATTCTCGATTGAGAAAGTCGGTGAGCGGAGCGCGCTGAAATTCCACGGTGGGCGTACGCTGCCATCGCTGTATGACAATACAAAACAGGTTCAGCGCGAGATCGGAATCGGCGCACAGATTCTGTCGGATCTTAATTTGACGCGAATCCGGTTGCTGACGAACCGTCCGAAGAAGGTAGCGGCACTGGAAGGTTTCGGGATTGAGATCGTAGAGCAGGTGCCGGTCGAGTTGAAAGAGGTCAAAGCTCGAACGTAGCCTTCGGAAACAGGGTGGGGATATTTCGGCGGCGAAATTGCAGCTTCAAGATGACAGCTCGCAAGGTTTGTGGACAATTAAAAGGGCTTGCGCACCACAACTTCCTGATCGTGAATGAAAAATTGCGCCGAGCAGGTCTCAGACCCGCAGATGACAGGCAAGAAACCGTTGATCTGTTTGCGGGTGATCAAGCCTAGCATGCCGCAGGATGGGCACGACAGGACCGCCCAGTAGGGATCTTCCTTTTCGCCGATCTCGCCGGCGTTTTCGAGCACGAAGACGGTCCCCGGCTGCATCTGTTCCGGAATCCACTCATTGAGGATGTCCAGTTCACCGACCATATTTCCTCCCTTTGCTCGAACTCATAGTCCCCTATGAAGCCTTTCTAGCACGCTTCAGGTAATCCCGCGAAGTTACTGAGGTACTTGCCTTTGCCGAAGTAATGCCGATCCGAACCTGTCGCACCGCATCACTCAGACAGACTCCCAAAATCGGCTGACGCGAGTTTTTCAGGATGTCCACAATCTGCTTCTCGGACGTCTCTAAATAAAGATGCTTTCCGTCGGTCAAGAGATGGAGGTCAGAATCGCGGTCCAAAATTTGACCAAGCCGCTTGCCGAACTCTCGTTCAAGGAAACGCATGACTTTCCGCACCCCTTGCAGGGAGAAGCCTTTCCGCCGGAGTTGGCAAATGACGGCAACCTCGGTCAGTTGATGCACCGAGTAAATTCGCCGGTGCCCTTCGCGCGCAGGCTTGACGACGCCGCGCTCGTCCCACCATTGCAACTGGCGGGGCGTGATGCCGGTAAACGCGACGACCTCGTTCGATGTGAAGCGATCCTGCATTGCTCTTCGGAAACGTTTAAAACACTGCGAGTGCAAAATGTTTCAAACATTCTAGGCGCGACTTGGAGAGAGTCAAGGAAACAAGCGGTGGAAAAGGGGTGACTAGGAGAGTTCCTGCCAGGTTTGTCGCTCAAGCAGAGGAGAGGCGTTCGAAGTTGAACCACCACCGACGAAATGCACGATCTCGAGTTGATCCCCGTCTTTGAGCGTCATTTCCGACCAGCGATCGCGGGGAGCGATATCGCGGTTGAGTTCAACGGCAACGCGGTCGGACTTCATACCGAGATGTTCGACCAGAGCAGAAAGCGTAAGTGGAGACGCGACATCTCCAAACTCCCGCTGCTCCCCGTTGATCTGCAGTTTCATGGAATCCCGGCTGCTACTCGGCTTTGCGAAGCACAAATTTTCTAGTCGCAGTGCGGCCTTCGAAGTTGGCCTGCACCAGCAAGGAGGCATCGGGCAGAGCAGCCTCTTCGACTTCGATCTTGATTTCGGCAGCGCCGCCCGAGTCCGCTACCGCCTGCGTATAGAACGGAGCCGCTCCCGGCCGGGCGAAGCGGAAAGTCAAACGCGCTCCGGAGGCGGCCGTGCCTCCTTCGGTCACGCGCAGCTGCATCGTCAAATTGTGCTCGTTATGCACCGAGCCCGCATTCAGCCACTGCACTTCGAGCTCTTTGACCGTGGCCAGACTTTCCGGCTCAGGATGATCAAGGACGTTCTCGAGCTTCCCTTCCCGTATGGCATCGAGAACCATGCGATGCTGCTCGCGCAGCAACTGTTCTTTCTGGGAATCGCCGAATTGCGGCTCCGCACTCGTTGCCGAATACGAGGTCGCTTTTTTGCCGATGCACCGGCCGCGTACAAAAACTTGCGTCTGGAGCAATAGTTCGGCTTCACGGGCTTCACTTTGGACGTGATAGATCGTGTCGCCGTGCTTTACGTCGGTATTGAAGCCGAAAATCATAAGGATTGAGTCATTGCGCTATCGGGCGATTTATCGACTGAGTCATTGCGCGATTAAACCCTTCGAACACTTGAAAGCGAGCGATTTAAAATGGCGCGCTCACCCGATCACACACTCGCTAAATCGATTTCACACCATGTTAAAGAGCGAACGTTCACATCTGTTTTCAGATTATTCAATTAAGAGATTACGCAATCTACAAAATCGTTCCTGTTTTCCTCAAAATGTGGCTGCGTTCCCTTGACACTCGCGCGTGTAAACCCATAATCTGGAACGTTTAAGCAACCACTTGGCGCGAATTATATATACCTCATCCTATGCCAGACAATTACTTCGCTCGCTACCTCCCTTTCCTGATCCATATGATCATGGCGGGAGTCATTGGCGGAGCAATTATCACCCTTTCCTGGCTGATCGGACAGCGTAAACCTACCCGCGCCAAACTGATGCCGTATGAATCGGGCATGACCCCGGTTGGCGACGCCCGCCAGCGCTTCTCGGTCAAATTTTATCTGGTCGCCATGCTCTTTATACTCTTCGATGTTGAGGCAGTCTTCATTTATCCCTGGGCAATCATCCTGCGGGATTTGAAGCGTTTCG
>JASLEQ010000815.1 GCA_030151135.1 Candidatus Sulfotelmatobacter sp.
GCTGCAGAAATCCAGAACCAGCCGGAGTTTACCGACGGAGTAAATGTAGAGTTCGTCAGGGTCGACAGCAAGTTTGATATTCGAGTGCGCTTCTTTGAGCGTGGAGTCGGGGAAACTACTTCTTCGGGAACCGGATCTTGCGCTTCCGCCGTAGCCGCCATGTCCACGGGGCGCGCTGCATCTCCCTTAAAAGTTCACGCACCCGGAGGCACGCAGACCGTTCGCCGGGTGGGTGACAATATCCTGTTGCGCGGGCCCGCACGTCTGGTATGCCGTGGAGAATTCCTTCTGAGTTGAGTCTGAAGAATGCCTGATTCGAGCCCAAATCCCGTCAAGCCTCCCGCCCTGCGTCCAGGGGACACCATCGGGATCATTGCTCCTGCCAGCAACGTTAATCGTTCCGATTTTCTGGCGGGATGTGAAGCCCTTCGCCGGGCGGGCTACCAACTTGTTTATCTCGATTCCATCTTCGACCGTGATCTCTATTTCGCGGGATCGCTCGACCGGCGCGTTCGTGAAATGGAAAACATGTTCGCCCGGGATGACGTTCGTGCCATCGTCTGTGCGCGAGGCGGATACGGGGCAAACTATCTCCTCAACAAAATCGATCGTGAAAAGATTTTGGCAAATCCAAAAATCTTCATTGGCTACAGCGACCTGACCTGCATGCTGACCTATCTCACCGACGCCGGTCTGGTCACATTCCACGGTCCAATGGTTGCCAAGGATTGGGTGCACGACGACGGCGTCGATCTCGTATCCTGGCAATCGGCGCTCTCGCAAACAGCTCCGTGGACCGTTCCGGTAAATAAAGAAGCGAAGTCGCTGATCGAGGGTGAAGCGGAAGGCATTTTGTATGGCGGCTGCCTGTCGATTCTTGTGGCGTCACTGGGCACTCCATACCAAGTCCGCGCAGAAGGCAAGATCCTGTTCATCGAAGACGTCGCGGCCAAGCCATTCCAGATCGATCGCATGCTGATGCAGTTGAAACTCGGAGGTCATCTCCAAAACGTTCGTGGCCTCATCTTCGGCGAAATGCTCGACTGCCGTCAGAGCCCGGACCAGGTCTACACCCTCGAAGAAGTAATCAAGAGAATCGTCGGAGATCTGAATGTCCCGGTTGCCTACGGCGTCAGATCCGGCCATGTCAGCAGCGGGAATATAACTCTACCGTTCGGCGTACCTGCAAAGCTCTCGTCAAGAGCAAATGAAGTGTCGCTGATAATTTTGGAGTCAGCTGTATCTGGGTAGCAAAATCAGGAGCATGATCGACTTGCGTATAGCTTCAGAAAGTTTGCGTAACAAGGGCCGCCTCGATGTCGAGCAAAAAGGTTCGTATCAGGGCACGCCTTCAGGCGTGCCGAGAGGAGCAAACCAACATCGCGCCTTCAGGCGCTGCGATGGGCCGGAACCAATGCCAACAGCACCGTGGAAGAGCGGCCCTTCAGGGCCGCGTCAAGTCGCAAAATGTACGGGGCTTTAGCCCCAGTGGTCGTATTCGAAGATGACAAAAGCAAAACACATCCATCTCATCGGCATCTGCGGCACTGCGATGGCTTCGCTTGCCGGAATGCTCAAGCAGCGTGGCTTTCACGTCACCGGATCCGATGCCGCCGCTTATCCGCCCATGTCCGATTTCCTGCGTGAGCTCGGCATCCCCGTGGCACAGCCATTCGATCCCAAAAATCTGGAACCGAAGCCGGACCTCATCGTCATCGGCAACGCCATCTCGCGCGGTAACGTAGAACTTGAACACGTCCTCGATCATCGCCTCGACTTTTGCTCCCTCCCGCAATTGCTCCACGATGAATTTCTTCGGGGCAAAGAAGTCCTGGTCGTAGCCGGCACTCACGGCAAGACGACGACCACCTCGACGCTCTCCTGGATCTTCCACTCTGCCGGACTTGATCCTTCATTCCTCATCGGAGGCATCGCCGAAAACTTTGGCTCGAGTTTTCATCTCGGCGACGGCAAGCACTTCATCCTTGAGGGCGATGAGTACGACACCGCCTTCTTCGACAAAGGCCCCAAGTTTCTGCACTACTTTCCTGACGCGATCATTCTGACCTCGGTCGAATTCGACCATGCAGACATCTACAAAGATCTCGACGCCGTCGAAACCGCTTTCAAGCGCCTCGTGAACCTCATTCCACGTCGGGGAAAGATTGTCGCCTTCGACGGGGCCGTGGGTGAGGCCACACAGAGCGCAAGTCTGGAGCGCTGTCTGGCGAAGGCTTTCTGCCCCGTGGAACGCTACGGCGCGGGAGAGAAAGCGAACTGGAAGGTGACCAATTTACGCCTGGAACCAGGCCGCACCACGTGGACTGTTTTGCACGACGGCGTACAGTTCGCAGACTTCGAATTCGCCCTTGCCGGCGAATACAACGTCTGGAACGCAACTGCGGCCGCGGCACTGGCTCACTCCTGTGGGATTTCCAAAGCGGCAATCTCTTATGCTTTGAAGACTTTCAAGAGCGTGAAGCGACGCCTCGAAGTCAAAGCCCAGGTCAATGGCATCACGATCATCGACGACTTCGCGCATCATCCGACGGCAATCGCCGGAACGCTGAAAGCGCTTCGCGCCCGTTATCCGGGAGCACGCTTGTGGGCAGTTCTCGAGCCGCGCTCGAATACGCTGCGCCGTCGGGTTCTGCAAAGCGATCTAGCCCGCAGCCTCGCGCAAGCCGATGAAGTCATCGTAGCCAACGTCTTCCGCTCCGAAGCAATCCCCGAGAACGAGCGCCTCGAACTACCTGCACTCGCCGCCGAAATCGAGCAGCAAGGACGTCCAGCGCGTCTCCTGGCCGACGCCGACGCAATCGTCGAAACCATCGCCCCGGAACTTCGCAGCGGTGATGTCGTAGCGATCCTCTCTAATGGCGGCTTCGGCGGTATTTACGAAAAGCTGCCGGTCCGCCTGCGCGAACTCGCGGGGACCAAATGATCTCTCCGAAAAGCCGCACCGCTGATGTATGGAGAGGCGCATTACGTCCGAGCGCCCTATTACTTCGGCTGGCGGTTCCGCATCCGGCCGTTTCGTATCAGACCGTTTTGTATCAGGGCACGACTTCAGGCGTCCCGAAAAGCGACCTCAAAAGAACCGCCTTCAGGCGCTGCGCGCTGTTTGCGTCGTTATTCCTTTTCGTCTCCTATCTCATCGCCCCTGCCGCTATTTCAGCTCAAATTCCCATCGCTTACACAATCACGCTCACCTCTCCCGAGCAACACCTCGTCGAAATTCGAATGACGCTTCCACCCGGCGCCGACGATCGCGAACTCCAACTCCCTGTCTGGAACGCTCTCTACCAGGTCCGCGACTTCTCCCAATTCATCAACTGGATTCGTGCCAAAACTCCATCCGGCCAGCCACTTCAACTGACGCAAATCAACGCGAGCCGCTGGAAAGTGACCGGCTCCGCCAACGGTGCGATCCTCGAATACCAGATGTACGTCGACTCCTTCGGCCCGTTCGGAGCGCAATTCAACTCCCATCACGCGTTCTTCAACCTCGCCCAGATCTTGATGTACCAGGTAGACGCTCGCGCTGCGCCAATCACCCTAACCTTCAGCGGCCTGCCGAGCGAGTGGCACATCGCCTCGCCTTTAGTGCCGCAGGATCTGGAGTTCCACGCTGCGAACTATGACCGCCTCGTTGACTCCCCCTTCGAGATCGGACTCTTCCACGATTTGAAGTTCGACGAGCAAGGCGCACACTTCCGCGTCATCATCGACGCCGATCCCTCCGACTACGACGCCGGC
>JASLEQ010000600.1 GCA_030151135.1 Candidatus Sulfotelmatobacter sp.
CGCCGATCGTCGCGACGATGGTGTTCGTCTCGGCATCGATCACGCTGACGTTGTCCGATCCCGTGTTGACGACATAGATTTCGTTCTTCTTGCTGTTAGCGGCAATGCCGGTGGGTTCGCTTCCGACATGCAAAGTCTTCGTCAAAGCAAACGTCCGCAGATCGATCACGCTGACCGTGTTGCTCTTGCCGTTGCTCACGTAGGCGTATTCGCGGAAAGCCGGGCTGTAGTTGGTGATGAACTGTTCGCGGAAGTACCACCATCCAGCGCCACCAAGGATGGGCAAGAGAACGGCGATGAAAAGGAGCTTGCGCAAAGTGGATGCCGCAGTAGCGGAAGAGAAAGATTAGCAGAAAGGGCGAATCCCGAAGCACGCCTCTCGCCTGTTACGTCAGGGGTTCAATCACTTTCAAGCCCTCCACGCATTCGAAATGCCTCTTGTTGAATGTGGCCACCGCACTTTTATGTTCCAGTGCAGTGGCGGCGAGAATGAGCTCGTAAGGGCCGATCATTCTGCCGGAAGCCTCTAGAGTTGCCCAGATCCGGGCATGTCGAAATGCGGTGGACTCGGTGTAGGGAAGGACCGCAAGTCGTTCGATCACGGACCCAATGAAACGCTCCCGCCTCGCCCTATACGGCAGAGATGCTCGTTCCACCCCGTGCCACAGTTCCGCGACTGTGATCGAGGCGATTTGCAACTCGGTATCAGGCTGAAGAGCCAGCCACGCCCTCAGATCAAAGGCGCCTCTCTCACCTTTGATGATGACGTCGGCGTCAATAATTATCGCCATTTGTCTTCAGCAGGCAGAAGATTCTTTCGCGCTTGCTGGAGGTCCTTATACCAAGCCTTTGCGTCCTCGGGGGATAGATCGACGTCTGCTAAGGCTTCGGCAAGCTCTTTTCCTGTACAGTGTCTCTGATGGTCGGGGGTAATGCGCGCGATGGGCTCCCCATTACGGGTAAGGACGAAGGTCACGTCCTGATAGTGAGCTCGATTTACACACTCTGCGAAATTCCTCGCAGCCTCTGTCACGGAGATGACCTGCTGTTTGATGAAAATCATATTATCATAGAATATGATTTAACCGAAAAGTCCGTTCTTGATATCGGTCATTTCGCCGCGACCGTCTCCCTCACCCCAATCTCCGGCACGGTCCTTCCTACCACGGCAGCGATCTGCCGCACTTGTTTCATGAGTTCATCAAATTGATCGGGAAAGAGCGACTGTGGACCATCGGAGAGCGCTTCGTCTGGACGGTGGTGGACTTCCACGAGCAATCCATCGGCTCCGACCGCGACGGCCGCGCGCGAGAGTGGCGTGACTTTGTTGCGTTTCCCGGTACCGTGACTGGGATCGACCAGGATCGGCAGATGACTCAGCCGTTGCACTGCTGGAACGACGCTCAGGTCAAGCGTGTTGCGGGTGTGATCGGCGAAGGTGCGGACGCCGCGTTCGCAAAGCGCGACATTGTAATTGCCTTCGCTGAGGATGTACTCGGCGGCCATCAGGAATTCTTCCAGTGTGGCCGACATACCCCGCTTCAGCAGGACGGGTTTGTGGCAGCGGCCAGCACGCTTGAGTAGCGAGAAATTCTGCATATTGCGCGCGCCGATCTGGATAACGTCCGCATATTCTTCAACCAGGTCGAGCGACTCGTGGTCGATGGCCTCCGTGATGATCTTCATCCCAAACTGCTGGCGAATTTCAGCCATGATGCGCAGCGCCTCTTCCCCAAGTCCCTGGAATGTATAAGGGGAAGTCCGGGGCTTATAAGCGCCTCCGCGAAAGAATTGCGCGCCGGCTTTGTGCACCCGTTCGGCGACGGCGAAAGCCTGCTCCTGGCTCTCGATGGCGCAGGGCCCGGCGACGATCGCCAGGTTCGGTCCTCCAATGGTCGCCGCGGTTCCCGGAAATCGGATGACCGTGTTCTCTTCCTTCACGTCCCGGCTGACGAGCTTGTAGGGCTTCGAGACCTGGATGACTTCCTGCACGCCCGGCATCTCTTCGAGGGTGCCTTGCTCGACTTCCCCTTTGTTACCGGTGATACCGATGGCGGTGCGGGTTGCTCCCGGCATGGGATGGGCGCGGTATCCGAGCTTTTCGATTTTTTGGCAAACGGCGCGCACCTGTTCTTCGGTGGCGAGCGCCTTCATGACGACCAGCATAGATTCACCCTGAGAATGGAGCGTCTGGGAACAGCCTTGCGCGGCGCAGGAGAAACCGCCCTTCAAGTCTAACGTTCAGAGCGTATGCACCGCAAATTGGGCGACCGGGCGGTCGGAATATCAGCATCTATACTTTCTGAATGGGCCGCTCGATCGCGCACGAACAAGATATTCTGAAGCGGCCCGCGCCGGAACGGCCTCCGAAGCTGACGTCCCGGCGCGTTGGAATTCACACTTCCTCCGCAGGCGGCGTGCAAAATGCCGCAGAACGCGCCTATCGCTTGGGCTGTAATACTCTGCAGATCTTTTCTTCCAGCCCGCGCCAGTGGGCTCCGTATCAGCTTGGGCAGCCGCAGTGCGATGAAATGAACCGGCTGCGCGCCCAATACGATCTCAAGCCCCTGGTCATCCACACCAACTACTTAGTGAATCTCGCGAGTTCGAACGAGTTGTTCTTGCAGAAATCGATGCGGGCCTTCCGTGGCGAGGTCGAGCGGGCGCTGTCTTTGTGTGCGGATTACCTGGTGCTGCATCCGGGATCGTTTCGCGGAGCCGATCGAGAGCAGGGACTGCTGCGCACCGCTGCGGCGATTGCCGCATCCACAGAGGGGCTTGACTTGGAAAAAGGTGGCCTCACCGTCCTGATCGAGAATACGGCTGGTGCGGAGTTTTCGTTAGGCGGAAGTTTCGAGCAGGTCGCCGAAGTCATCGAGCGGCTCGCGGGAATTGTTCCCGTGGGCGCATGCATCGATACCTGCCATACGCACGTTGCCGGATACGACATCGTCAGCGAAGACGGGTTCTATCAGACTCTGCAGCACCTGAACTCGACGGTTGGCCTTGGTCGGGTGAAAGTCTGGCATTGCAACGACGCCAAAGCGGCGCGCGGGTCGAAGCTCGATCGCCATCAGCATGTCGGGAAGGGAACGATTGGCAAAGAGCCGTTCCGGCGTTTGTTGAACGATTTGCGGCTGTCGCACGCGGCCTTTATCGCCGAAACTCCGATTGATCAGCCCGGCGATGATCGCAGGAATGTGGATGCATTGAAGAAACTAGTCGCGGAAACTTAGCTTGCTGCTCTCTCGCGAGCGTTTGCCAGCCAGTCTTCATTCAGAAGATACTTCCAGCATGAAACTTTACCGCTTGCGTCACGGGGCCGTAGTAGAAGAATCAGGCTCATTTCACGAGATACCTGCCGCATCCTGGGACGAGTTGATTGCCAGGGAAGATCTTGCCAGCCATGTCCGGCACCTCATTGGTGGCGCGAGGCCGAGTAACGCTCCCGCTCCTGAGAATCTCATGGCGCCTATCGGCAGCCAGGAAGTGTGGGCCGCCGGGGTTACGTACTACCGCAGCCGCAACGCGCGCATGGAAGAGTCGAAGAG
>JASLEQ010000816.1 GCA_030151135.1 Candidatus Sulfotelmatobacter sp.
TTGCCGTTTTCTCCCACTTGCGCTGGAATTTCGTCTTTCAACGCCCGCAACACCTGCTGAGTCGTTGTGCCCGGAACAATCGAGTCTTCTACTGGGAAGAGCCAGTATTTGGGGCGGCCGCGGCATTCCTCGAGCTGCGAGATGTTAGCCAGAACTTGAAGGTCGCTGTGCCGCATTTGCCCTCGGATCTCAGTCCGCAAGAGGCGAACAGGGTACAGACTTTCATTCTTCGAGAGTTCATCGTGAGGCACGGAATCAGCGATCCCGTCCTGTGGTACTACACCCCGATGGCGCTGCGTTTCACGCAGGATATTCCGGCGAGGGCAATTGTTTACGACTGCATGGACGAACTTTCAGCATTCCGAGGGGCTCCAGACGGATTGAAAGCGGCCGAGGCGGATCTTTTCGCGCGCGCAGACCTGGTTTTCACTGGAGGAAAAACTCTTTTTGAAAGCAAGCGCCGATGTCATCCCTCAGTTCATTGCTTTCCGAGCAGCATTGATCGCGAATTCTTTGCTACCGCCCGCAAGATACACGCCGAAATGGACGATCAGGCTCAAATACCACACCCGCGGCTTGGCTACGCTGGAGTAATCGACGAACGTATGGATCTCTCCCTCCTTGCGGCACTAGCTGACGGTCGTCCCGAGTGGCATTTCGTATTGCTCGGCCCCGTGGCAAAGATCTCCCCCTCAGATCTGCCGCAAAGACCGAACATCCACTATCTCGGTCAAAAAGATTATCGCCTTCTCCCCGCGTATTTCGCGGGGTGGGATGTCGGGCTGCTGCCGTTTGCGCTAAACGAGTCGACTCGCTATATCAGTCCGACGAAGACGCCCGAATATCTTGCGGCGGGCCTGCCTGCAATTTCCACTCCCATTACCGACGTCGTAGACCCCTATGGTGTTCGGGGCTTGGTGCACATCGCGGATAACGCGCAGGAATTTCTGATGGCAGCTGAGCAGGCCATTCCAATCCGCAATTGCGCCACACGTCTGTCTGAAGTCGATCGATATCTTAGCGACATGTCATGGGAGTCGACCTGGAAACAGATGAGTCATCTTATCTACGACGTCGTGTACCCAGTTGGGAGAACTGGAAGAGATCGAGCGGTTGTAACTGCAGGGGACGGGAGCGTCGAGTGTTCGACTACCTAGTTGTTGGGGCGGGGTTTGCAGGAAGCGTAATTGCGGAGCGGCTCGCTCGGGTGGCCGGAAAGTCTGTTCTTCTGGTGGATCGCCGTGCGCACATCGGAGGCAACGCCTTCGACCACTACAACGAGCATGGAATCCTGGTGCATCGTTACGGCCCGCACATTTTTCACACCAACAGCCGGGAGGTGTTCGAATACCTGTCGCAGTTCACAGAATGGCGTCCGTACGAGCATCATGTGCTCGCCAGCGTAGACGGGCAGCTGCTGCCAATGCCCATCAATCTGGATACTCTCAATCGCCTCTACGGGCTTAATATGAACTCCTTTGAGGCCGCGAAGTTTCTCGAGTCTGTCGCCGAACCAAGGCTTTCCGTCAAGACCTCGGAAGACGTCGTGGTGAGCAAAATTGGCAGAGAACTCTACGAGAAGTTCTTTCGAAACTACACCCGTAAACAGTGGAACATGGATCCCTCCGAGCTCGACGCAGCCGTCACGGCGCGAGTACCAGTCCGGACCAATCGGGATAGCCGTTACTTCACCGATACATATCAGGCTATGCCCCTGCACGGATACACGCGCCTGTTCGAAAACATGCTTGATCATCCGCGGATCAAGATTCTTCTGAATGCGGATTTTCGAGAGATCCAGCAGGAAATTCCGTTTGGCAAGCTGATCTATACCGGCCCGATCGATGAATACTTCGATTATTGCTACGGGAAGCTGCCTTACCGTTCACTGAAATTCAAGCATGAAACCATTCACCAACAAGTGTTCCAACCCGAAGCGGTGGTGAATTACCCCAATGAGCACCCGTACACACGCATCACCGAATTTAAATATCTCACTGGGCAGGAGCATCTGAAGACGAGCATCGTTTATGAGTATCCACAGGCGGAGGGCGACCCCTATTATCCAATCCCGCGTCCTGAGAATGATGTCATTTACAAGAAATACAAGGCTCTGGCCGAAGAGACCACTGGCGTTCACTTTGTGGGCCGGCTAGCGACCTACAAGTACTACAACATGGACCAGGTTACCGCCCAGGCGTTAACTCTGTTCAAGCGATTGAAAGCCGAATCGCAGCTCGACACGAAAAAGAAGAGATCAATCCTTCAGGTCACGGTAGAGCATACTTCTCTCATGTCAGTCGACCGTTCCTCGCCCACGCTGCCGGATCCCGTTACGAGCGATGCACAAGGAGACGCCGCATAGCGGAACTTCTCAGGCTGCCAAAGCTTGAGTGGTTCGGTCGAGTCGCGCTTCGGGGATTCCGCAATCCCGGATAAACCGGCGTACCGCATACTCTAGAGTAGGCAAGAGAACCGCCCGCTCGCTGGCGAGAGCAAAGTTTGCTGGAACTCTGCCGTACAGACCCACCTCCGCCGACTCGCACGATCGCAAGTTGTGCGTCGAAAATCCTCCGATATTCGCCACCATGATGGCCACATCCGCCCAGCTCACTTCTGCCGGATGTGCAATATGCCAGACGCCGCGTTCGCCATCGATCAACAGATCCAGGCAGGCGTCCACCAGGTCGGGAATATATGTCGGTGACATGATACGGTCATTAGCGGCGAGCAGTAGTTCTCCCGTGCTAAGAGCGCGCACAGCATGTGCGACGAAACTGGATTGATCCCACGGTCCGAACAGCGGTCCATGGCGCACAATCAGCGCAGCCGGCATCTCGGATTGCACGATGCCTTCAATCTCTGCTTCCCTAAGTCCGTCCGCGCTACAAGGTGCAACCGCATCGGATTCCAGGTAGCCACTTCCTTTTTGTCCATCAAAGACGATGTCGGAAGAAAGCGTCAACAGTTGAACCTTTCGGCGCCGGCATTCGCGAGCCAGGAGTTCGGCGAAGGGAATACTCTCTCCACGGTCGATTGGCGTGTCAAACTCCGCATCATCGGCTCGCGCCGAGCAACCAGTATCAATTACCGCCCACGGCTTTAGTTCCGCAAAAGCACGTTGAATCCATCGCGGATTCGCAGCAACCAGCGCCGGCGCCAAAGTGCGGTACGGAATGCCGCGTAGCTCACACAGACGGGCGAATGCGCTCCGCAAAGCATCTTTTGCACCCGTGATCAGAACCGGCATCACGTCCGGATACTCGTCGTTGATGCATTCACGACGCGCTGGATATGCTTCTCCCCGATTATCCACTGCGATCCCATACTCGAACCGTCGCGGGCGGTGCCACCATCCGGGCACATTGAGCAATGATGTCGATGGCTCCCTGCCTGCCGCGAGTTTATGCACGACATTTGCGAGAGCCGTCGGCCTGGGAGGCGAAGAGCGAATATCGTAGACGCCGGGCTCATAATGATCATTCTTCTGAGTGACCAGGCTATTCCAGTCGAATGAGCCCAACAGCGCCCATGCCGTGATGGCAACTACCTCGGCTCCGCGCAGGCGCGCTTTCTCGGCGGCCCTCCATACCTCCGCGAACCATCGCAATTGTTCCTCTCGCGTGCAACCGTTGTGGCATTCAGTAACAGCAATAGGACGCTTATATCGTTCCCAGCACTCGAGCAGAAGAGCCTCTGGCCCCGAGATACCGTCTCGCAAAACTCTTGCGGCTGGCACATCTGCATACCGATGTCTGCTATTTCCGCCGTGCGTCTCGGCTGGATACCGTTCGAGGTGCTCGTCCAGATAGCGCTCGCCGCTTAAATAGTGGTTCACCCCAATTATGTCCGGCGGACAGGGATGTTCCAGGAACCAATTGAGTTCGGATTCCTTGATCCCCGCGAAACGAAAATGCTGCCACATGCGATGCTCGCGATTCACGCGTCCACAAAGAAGGTCGAAGGTTGACCAACGTCGTTCATTCTCGAATTCCGCTTGATACGCCAATGCCGGAGTGCTATGCATCTTGCCGAGATCCTCGGTCTGGATCAATCGGGCGGAAGGATTGATTTGCCGGATGGCTTCCATCGACATCACAATCGCCCGACACTCATTCAACAGAGCACGCGCAAAGGAATATTCGTCACTGTGGTGCGGGTACCAGTGCCCGTACAGTGCGGAAAAGCGCGCTGTCGTCAGCGGTTCGTTCAGCGGCGTGTAATCGCGAACATCCGGGAAACGGACGGCAACCTCGTGTGCATATCGGGCCAACTTAGCTGGAAAATCTGGATCGAGCAGGTGTGTCGACCGCGGTCCGCTGCCATGATGCACCAATCCGACAATAGGTCGTATGCCGAGCGCTGTCAGCTCTCGCAGTGCCGCGGATGCCCACTCCCATCGGTCCGTTTCCGAAGAGTGGGATGGTTCGCATTCCCATAGAATTGGTTGCCGCAATGCCCTGATGCCCAATGCCGCGAATCGTTCGAAATCGGAGATGCGCGCTACATGGCCTGTACGCCGGATTTGTTCAAAATATTCGCCGTGCACTCGATTGACAGTGCACTCCACGCCTCCCCACAACTCAAGCTTGGTCCGATCTTTAAATTCCATTCACGATTCCGGCAATAAGATGGCTGTTTCAGGCAAGTCCCCGGATTCAGCGATGGTTGGATGCCTTCTCGCTGCTCCGGAGTGGATATCATTCAGGCAATTCCATCAGCGACGAAATCTTCTAAGGTTTTGTACGCATAGAAATGTGCAGGATTTCACCGAGTTATTCGAATCTTTGCGACCATCCGCTGATCTCCACCAAGGCACGCACGCTGAGATCTCACTTTTGCAGGGTCGTCTGGGTTTGGGGAGGTTTGCCACTTAGGGCGGCAGGACTCGGCAACTGCGATTGATCCCAGCCCCCACCCAGGGCTTCGATCAAAGCAACGGCCGATGTCATCTGCTGGATCTGGATGGTAGCGAGCGTCTGCTGATCGTTCAGAAATGTGGTTTGAGCAGAGACGACGTCAATGTACGGATCGATTCCTGTCTGGTAGCGACCCATCTCGAGTTGCAACGCCTCCTGCGCGTGCTGGACAGCCGACTGCTGGCGCTGGATCTGCTGCGAATAAATGCGAACTGCTGCCAGATAATCCTCGACCTGCTCGAACGCAGTGAGCACCGTTTGCCGGTAGGCGGCTACGTCCGCGTTGTAAACGGCGACATACTGGTTTAATTCCGCGCGGTACAATCCTCCGTTAAAAATTGTTTGCGAGATAGAAGGTCCAATCGACCAGAACCGGCTCGGCCACGTAAACCAGTTCCTGAAGGTTGAGCTTTCAATTCCTCCGGTTGCGGAAAGAGTAACGCTTGGGAAGAAGGCTCCATATCCGATTCCTATCGTTGCATTCGCTTCTGCCAACGTGCGTTCTGCCGCCGCCACATCCGGGCGCCGCTGCAGCAGTTCCGAAGGCACGCCCACCGGAATCGGCGGAGGCGACGTCAATTCAGGTCGCACCGGAATCGAAAAATCGGTCGCCACCTTGCCCACAAGCATCGCAATGGCGTGTTCATACTGCGCACGGGCGATTTTTAGATTGATCTGCGTCGATTGTGCTGCTTCCAGGGTGGATTGCGCTTCCACCACCGGAATGTAGTCACCAATCCCAG
The DNA here is from genome assembly GCA_030151135.1 of Candidatus Sulfotelmatobacter sp. The sequence continues at coordinate 5,663 of JASLEQ010000816.1, forward strand.
TCTCGTAAGCGGCTTTGGTCACATCAAAGGCTTGCTGATCCGCTTTTACCGTCTCCTCCAGAATGTTGTCGAGTGCGTCCTGGCCTCGAACTTCGAAATAGTATTCCGCAAGGCTGGCCTGCTCCGTGAGCCTTTCGTTCTCCAGATCGGCCGCACTGACTTGTGCTGCAAACTGCGCCTCCCGTACCTGATTCCGAATTTTTCCCCAGAAATCTGGAACCCACGAAACATTGACAGGGAATGACCAGATCGTACTCTGCTGGCCGGAATTTGTAGCCTGTCCGGTCGTAGTCGTAGTTCCGTTTCCATTCGACGATGATGTCCCGTTCGTGTTGTAAGTATTGGTCAAATTGCCTGACGCCTTGGAGCGCTGATAGGACGGGCTCGTTGTCACCGTCGGCCAATATTGCGCGTGCGCTTCACGAATTACCGCCCGCGCTTCCATGAGGTTCTCGAAATACTCTTTAATGTTTTGGTTGTTGATGTTCAATTGCTCTTCCAGGGCGTTCAAGTCGGAATCGTTGAATATCTCCCACCATTTGCCGCGCAGTGCCCCTTCCTGCGGGTTGGCGACCTTCCATCCCTCAGCATCCTGAAAATTGGCGGGTGACTCTTTATAGCTGGGAGCAACAGGGGTGGGAGCGGCTGGCCGATGATACTTTGGTCCCATCACGCATCCGCACATGCAAAGGCAAGCCAGGCATCCAGCCGCTGCACCCGTGATCTTCCAATTCTTGAGGCTCAACTTCATATGCAAATCCTTGGTGTCCTAATCTCCAGCTGCCGGCGAGACTTCGGGCTCACGGCGTGCGAGACGCAAGCGGATGCGATCCAAAGTCAGATAAACGACCGGCGTGGTGTAGAGCGTGATCAATTGACTCAACAATAGTCCGCCAACAATCGTGATTCCCAATGGCCTCCGCAGTTCTGAGCCGGTTCCCCCTCCGAAAGCCAGCGGTAGCGCGCCAAACAATGCCGCCATGGTCGTCATCAGAATCGGACGGAACCGAAGCATGCAAGCCTCAAAGATCGAATCACGAGTGCTCTTGCCCTCTTCACGCTCCGCCATGAGTGCGAAGTCGATCATCATGATTGCATTCTTCTTCACGATGCCTATGAGCAGAACAATTCCAATGATTGAGATGACGTTCAAGTCCATGTGGAACAGCATCAGTGCCAGCATCGCGCCAACACTAGCCGAGGGCAGCGTAGAAATGATCGTTAACGGGTGAATGAAACTTTCGTAGAGAATTCCGAGAACGATATACACGGCAAGCAGCGCGGTCGTCACCAGGACCGGCTCCGAAGATAGCGACTGTTGATAGGCCTGCAAGGTTCCTGCGAAGAATCCCTGGATTGTGGAAGGCGTGCCGAGTTGTTGCTCCAGCCGAGCGATTTCCTGCGTAGCCTGGCTCAATGACACTCCGGGCGCAAGATTGAACGAAACCGTAACCGAAGGGAACAGCCCGGTGTGATTCACTTGCAACGCCGTTGTTCCAATCTGGGGTGTCGCCAGGGTAGAGATCGGGGTCATGGCGGCGCCGTTGCTGGCGCTCGCGCTGCTCTTGATATAGATCTTGTTCAGATCTGCCGGCGATTGCCAATACTGTGGAGCGACCTCAAGCACCACGTAATACTGGTTCATTTGCGTGTAGATCACAGAAACTTCCGACTGGCCGAACGCGGAATAGAGTGACTGATCCAGCGACTGCGCAGTCTGGCCCAGTCGCGCTGCCGTGACACGGTCGTAGGTGAGCAGTTCTTGCAAGCCGCCGTTCTGCTGGTCGCTGTTCACGTCCTGCAGGCCGGGTAGCGTTTTCATTTTCTGCAGAAGCAGTGGACCCCAATGAACAAGGTCGGGAATGTTGTCAGACTGAATGGTGTATTGATATAGCGCGCTACTCGATCGCCCGCCGATGCGAAGATCCTGAACCGCTTGCAAGAAAGCGGAAGCAACCGGCAAGTGACTGAGCTTGGGACGCAGCCGGTTAATAATCTCGGCCGCGCCCACCTTCCGTTCGTTCAGCGGCTTCAGCGCAACGAAGATAAAGCCCCCGTTGCTGGCGCCATTTCCGCCTGTGTACGCATTGACGTGTTCGACGGCAGGATCTGCCTTGATCACCTGCACAAGTTGCAGGATCGAATAATTCATGAATGGGAAAGAGGCGTCCTGCGGCCCTTGCACTCCCCCCACCACCGCTCCCGTGTCTTGTTGAGGGAAAAAGCCCTTCGGAATCTTTACGATCAGATAAAAATTAAGGGCAATCGTCAGTCCAAGTATCACCAGCGTGAGGCCCGGATTTTCCAGCACCCATTCCAGTGATCGGCGATACAGCGACAACATCCCAGTGAATCCATTTTCGCTCCAGCGGTAGACCCGGCCGTGATCGCCAGGCTCCTCCCGCTTCAAAAGGTGAGCGCACATGGTCGGCGTAGTCGTCAGCGAGATCACCATCGAAACCAAAATCGCCGTGGCCAGCGTCACCGCAAATTCCCTGAAAAGTCGTCCCACAATGCCTGCCATCAGCAGGATCGGAATAAAAACCGCCACCAGCGAGATACTGATGGATAAGACTGTGAACCCGATTTCTCGCGCTCCTTTGAGGGCCGCCTCCATGGGTTCCATCCCCTGCTCCAGATAGCGAGAGATGTTCTCCATCACCACGATGGCGTCGTCGATCACGAAGCCAGTCGAGATTGTCAGCGCCATCAACGACAGATTGTCGAGACTGAACCCGACCATGTACATGATCGCGAACGTGCCGATTAGGGAAACCGGGACCGCGATGCTGGGAAGAATCGTGGCGCGCGCGTTTCGCAGGAAAACAAATACGACCAGGATTACGAGAAGAACCGAAATTACCAGCGTTCGCTCGACGTCGCTAACTGAGGCACGGATCGTCGTAGTCCGATCCAAAACGATGGTCGGCTTGATGCCTTGAGGGAGTATCGCTTCCAGAAACGGCAACTGCCCGCGGATACGGTCCACTGTCTGGATAATGTTGGCGCCGGGCTGACGAAAAATGATGATTGTCACCGATGGCGTGCCATCCATGTACCCCGCAGTGCGCAGGTTCTGCGTTGAATCGATCACATCC
>JASLEQ010000648.1 GCA_030151135.1 Candidatus Sulfotelmatobacter sp.
CGCCGAGCCGCGGAACGCGCTGCTGCGCTCACCCGCCAATTGCTGGCTTTCAGCCGTCAGCAACAACAAGTCCCGCGCATTTTGAATATCAACTCCATCGTGAGCAATTTGAAAGGAATGCTGTCTCGGATGATTGGAGAAGATATTACTCTCGTCTTTCAGCCTGAGGAATCGCTCGGAAGCGTTCGCGTTGATCTTGTGCAAATGGAACAGGTCCTGATGAATCTTGCGGTCAACGCGCGGGATGCCATGCCGAACGGTGGAGAACTCATCATCGAAACCAAGAATACTTACCTCGATGAAAGCTACATCGGCCAGCAGGACCCGGTGAAACCTGGACACTACGTTTTGCTATCCGTTTCCGATACGGGATGCGGCATGGATCCGGCGACTCTGTCGCAGATTTTCGAACCATTCTTCACGACGAAAGAAGCCGGGAAAGGCACTGGCCTGGGATTGGCGACAGTTTGGGGGATCGTTCAGCAAAGCAATGGATATATCTCGGTGTACAGCGACATGGGCCGTGGAACAACGTTGAAGATTTACCTGCCCCGGCTCGACTTGCCCGCCGAGGGGTTGATGCCGCCCGAGCTCAATACCGTCGCTCCGTCCGGGAACGAAACCGTGCTCGTGGTCGAAGACGAAATCGCATTGCGCGAGCTTGCGGTTAGCGTTCTCGAGCGCAAGGGCTACCAGGTGCTGTCTGCCGCCGACGGGCGTACCGCCGTGGAAATCGCAAATGCATTCGAAGGAGACATCGCGCTGGTTCTCACCGATGTAATCATGCCCCGCATGACTGGACCGGAACTGGTGAACGAACTCAGGAAAAATCGATCGCAGTTGAAAGTCGTTTACATGTCCGGCTATGCCCGCAACCTTGTCGTCGATGAAGGCATGATCAAAGCCGAGATGGCGATGCTGAGCAAGCCATTCTCCAGTCTGGAACTACTTACCAAAGTGCGCGAAATTCTGCGATCCTGAGGTCGCGACGAAAATAAGGAAGCCAGCCGCTCGCGCTGCGGTCTAGAAATAATTGTCCGCGGCGTGTTCACGCCCGTTCTTTGCTCTCAGCGAGTAAAGTGATCTTTGAGCCGAGTTTGCTGAGAAAATATGTCGAATTGGCTGACGGTCCTGAATAGCGAAGTGATTGCCTGCACGCGATGTCCGCGCCTTGTCGAGTATCGCGAGCAGGTGGCACGCGAGAAGCGCCGTGCCTACCGCGACTGCGACTACTGGGGGAAACCGGTTCCAGGATTCGGTGATCCCGAAGCGCGCGTTTTGATCATGGGCCTTGCACCCGGAGCTCACGGATCGAACCGCACTGGCCGCCCGTTCACCGGCGATGCCTCCGGCAAATTCATGTATCCGGTGCTCTACGACACAGGATTCTCAAACCAGCCGAATGCCACCGACCGCAATGATGGCTTGAAGCTGAAAGATGTTTACATTACTGCGGCGGCTCGATGCGCTCCTCCGGATAACAAGCCACTGCCGGCTGAACTGGCCGAGTGCTCGATTTTCCTCGACCGCGAACTCGCCGGCCTGGATCGCGTGAAGGTCATCGTCGCACTGGGAAAGATTGGATTCGACGCCTACCTGAATTACTTGAAGCGCTCAGGCATGCTGCCAAGCCGCCAGCCGTATCTCTTCAAACATGGCGCGCATTATCGAATGCCGAACGGCAAGGTGCTGCTGGCGTCCTACCATCCATCGAACCAGAACACGGCGACCGGGAAGCTGACGCGGGAGATGTTCGTGAAGATATTCAAGCTTGCGGCGAAACTTGCCGATCAATGAAGCAAGCGCCGCTTGAGCCGGATCGGGGAACTTTCCTCTCGATGAGGTCACAGCTCATGCTGGGTTGCGATCCGGGGCGGCGCTTTTCGATTGTGTGGCGCGGACGCCTCGCCCGCGGGAAGCCGAGCCCGTTCAACTCAGCTTCGTCGCGGTTACTTCGAGCTGGAACTGGCGTTTGGAGGTCGGATCATCCATGCTGCCAATGAGGATCGGTTTGCCAACCACCAATAACGTACTGCCCGAGATTTTGATCTGCCGGATGATGGGCAACGCTCTGTCCGTGTAATGGGAGTCATTGCTCGTGTCCACGTTACTGACATCACTGCGCACAATCAACGCCCACTCATCGCCGTGCTCCCGCAGTTGAGCCCAGATGTTCGTGCCCACGTCGATGTACTGGTATTGCACCTGCGCTGGTTCAGAGGAGGTGGAGGTAGAGGTAGAGGCGACTGGAACTCGTGTGCCAATCTTGATCTCATTGGCATCCCCGGCGGTGAGATTCATCGAGTAGTGCCGCACATTGACGATTTTTCCGTCCGCCACTTCATTGAACGAAAAATCCAGGCGATAAGCCTGTACCGGCTTGGCTTTTGACGTTTGCGCCGGCGTTTCTTTGGAATCATCCTGGGCTGGAGCCGTGTACTGTCCGCCCCAGAGTCCAATCGAGATTACGGCAACATAAAGTGCAACTGTTTTTCGCATTATTCGCTCACCTTTCTGGTTGAATAGAATTCGAAGTCCGAGTTTCCGAGTCCGCGTCATTCATTATGTTTCGCGTCTCAAGTTCAAATTCTTCTTGCGCCTCGGCGACCAGCCGGGCGTCTTTCGGAAAATTAGCAACGTACCGGGCCAGCGCGATCTCTTCTGCGCTCAGCGGTTGTGGTGAAGGAAACTTGTCGAGCTTCGGTCCGACAGCTACAGCCGGTCTCGCTGCGTGGATCGCCCGGCGGATCGGCTTATGAGCGAGCCGCGAAGTTGCGACGTCTTCACGGTTCACCAGAGTTTTCTGCGGTTGTGCCGGTTGGACATTCGTAGGGCCGGGTTGCGTGATCGCGCGCGACGGCTTTGGAGTCCGTACGATTAACGCAGTCGAGACGAGCGCTATCCCGGTGATTGCCGTCGCCAAGCCCCAATACCACCAGGTGCGCGCGGATGCCTGACTTGGGTGGGCGCGCAGGTTAGCCAGGATTCGCTCTTCCAATCCCGGCCGAGGCGTGATCGCGGAATACTTGGCAAGGACTAAGTCAATCGAACGATCAAGATCGTCCGGATGCTCGGAATCGAAATTCTGTTCTGGTCGCGACATAAGATTCATCGTGATGATCTGCCTGAGTGCTGCGATAACTTTTCTCTCAAAATCTGCCGGGCGCGAAAAATCCGAGAGCGTACGGCAGCTTCGTTGATGCCAAGGGTCGCTCCCACTTCCCGCGGTGACATCTCTTCAATCGTCGACAGGATCAGGGGATCGCGAAGCTTTGAAGGCAAAGCTGCGATTAGCTTGGTAACGGCTGACTCGATCTGTGCGCCGTGTAAAGCCTCTTCGGGTCCAACTCCTGATGAAGCAGGCTCAGAAATCGGCTTTTCCGGATCTTCGAGCGGAATTTCCCGCTGAACTCCGCGCCGCTTGCTCCGATCCACAGCCACACGCCATGCGATGCGAGCCAACCACGTTTTCGGATCTTCCACCTGGCTGAGTTTCGAGCGGTAGCGCAATACCCGCATGAACGTTTCCTGGGTAGAGTCCTCCGCGTCGTGATGGCTGCGGAGTACGGCGTAAGCGATCCGATAAACCAGCCGGGAATGTTCGAGAACCAGATGTTCCACCGTTATGACTCTCGTGTCTGTCTTCTCACGATCGCCAATGGTTAATCCGTTCAGGATTGCGTCTCCTGCCACCACTCGGCTGCCCTCAAACATGAAGACCGCCTGCGCGATGGGTTTGTTCAGGAATTTCTGCAGGCAGAACGCAACAGAAGCGGCGGCTTGCAAGGGAGGGTCGGTGCGAGTGATCGAGTGGGCTTGCAGGCGGGGCGCATCAGGCCCCTACGAAAACTGGTTCGGGCTCAAGATGCACACCCCAGAGTTCCTCCACTTTGTCCTGGATTTGCGACTTCAGGGCTACGATCTCGGAAGCCGAGGCTCCGCCACGGTTCACGAGCGCAAGAGCGTGTTTATTGGAAATGCCCACGCGGCCCATCGAAAAACCTCGCGTGAATCCAGAGTGCTCGACCAGCCACGCGGCGGAAACTTTGTGAGTCTGCTCCAGCGCCGGGTACGACGGAATCGTCAGGTTTTTGGCGTCGGCCCGTTTCTTCAGATCGGCCAGTTGATGTTCGCTCAGAACCGGGTTCTTGAAGAACGATCCGGCGCTCTTACAATCACGATCGTCTTCGATGATCAGCATGCCCTTGCGAGCGCGAATCTCGCGGACAGCCTTGCGGACCTCAGCGAGCGACGGACTGGATTCGCGTCCTTCAAAATAGCGGCGAAGATCCGCGTATTCAATATGTGGCTGGCCCCCAAGCGACAGAGCGTACGTCACTCGGAGAATGATGAAGCGTCCACGTTCGCTTGTATTGAAGATGCTCGAGCGATATGAGAATCCGCAAGCTTCGTTGCAGAGTTCACGAACCTGTCCATCGTTTGTGTCGAGGACTTCAACCGATTCGATCGTCTGCGAGACTTCCTGCCCGTAGGCGCCGACATTTTGCACCGGCGTGCCGCCTACATTTCCGGGAATGCCGCTCAGGCACTCGATCCCGGCGCAGTTCGCGGTCACCGCACGGGACACAAAGTCGTCCCACGATTCGCCCGCCCCTACGGTGAAAACTGTTTTTGCCCCGTCCTCGCGACGATCGGTTCCCTGGATTGCCGGCTTCAGTACAATTCCGGGCCAACCGCTGTCAGCGACCACCAGATTACTGCCGCCGCCCAGCACGAATAGCGGAAGGTCCTGAGACCTTGCAAATTGGATCGCCTCGGAAATTTCTGCCGAGCTATGGGCTTCGACAAAATATCTCGCCGGGCCGCCAACGCGGATGGTTGTCAGCGGAGCTAACGCCACATTTTCCTGAAGGAGCATTTGACGAGTTTCAATATACACAGCACGCACATCAGGGGGGAATTGGGCCGGCCGCAGCGCGAGTGGGCAAGTCGCCCTGTGTTGACGTTACAATGAGATAAGACCAATCGAAGGGGTCAAAAATTATGTCGATGTATCCGGAAATTATGGTTGTGCCTATGCGCGAGGAACTGACGCGACTGGGGATTGAAGAACTACGCGCGCCAGATCAGGTCGATCAGGCACTGAAAAATCGTCCGGGAACTACGATGGTGGTGGTCAATTCCATCTGTGGGTGCGCAGCGGGGCGCATGCGTCCGGCGGTGCGCATGGCGATGCAGAATTCCATCCGGCCGGATCGGGCATACTCTGTATTCGCCGGCCAGGACAAAGAAGCTACGGAAAAGGCTCGAGGTTACTTCACGGGACAAATGCCGTCATCACCTTCCATCGCCATCTTGCGCGATGGGGAACTCGTCTACATGATGCCGCGGCGCGATATCGAATCGCGCGAGGCTCCGGCCATCGCCGCGGATCTGAAAGCCGCCTTCGATCGTCTCTGCGCCAAGACCGCCCAGGTCTAACGGCAGGGTGATCATTCCCAAGCCGCGAATGCGGGAGGAATCTGCTTTTTGGGTGCAGGATATTCCTCCGCGTTACTCTTAAGGGAAATGAGAGGCTTCACTTGCCACTGGCGAGGAAGGTCTTCACCACAATCGCGTTCGGTTGCGAGCCGACCGGGATCAGGGTCATCAGGGAATATTCCGACGTTTCCAGCGTACGGTGGGGCCTACGTTTCTGAATGACGGTGACATCGCCCGACTCGGTGTCCAAGACCAGCAAGTAGTTCTGATCGGGCGTGAGAGCCAATCCGTCCGGATGACTTCCGACGTTAAGCGTCCAGAGCCGGCGGCCCATGTCGATGTCGTACACCGCGACGCTGTTCGATCCGAAGTTCGAGACATAGAGCCGCGAGTTATCCAGCGTGACCAGCCCCCGGGAAGGATGCTGGCCGATTTCCTGGCTATTTCCTACCTCGTCCGTGCCAGTTTCGATCGTAGAGATGCTGTCGGAATCGAAGTTGCAAACGATCATCTCGCCCCCGTCGGGCTTCAGCGTGAGGCTCACCGGACTGCGGCCCACGTCGATGAGAGCCAGCACGCGGTCTTCTTTCGGCGGCGGTCCTGGGCTTTTCAACTGAATGGAGGCGACCTGGTTCGAGCCCGAGCACGAGACAAAAGCTTTCGTGGAGTCCGGCAGAATAGCAATATCCTCGGGATGCTGACAGACAGGAAGCGTGGCACGGACGCGAAGAAGCTTGGCATCGATCAGTGAGACGGAGTTGTCATTGCGATTCGAGACAATGACGGTCTCGCCATCGGGGGAAACGCGCGCCAACCCTGGCGAGGCTCCGACGCGGATGTTCCCGATCACTGCGCGTTTTTCAAGATCAATGACGCTGACATTCGCGGACCCGGAATTTGCCACATAGGCGCGCTTGCCGTCGCTGGAGACGTCGATGAAGTAGGGATGCGCCTGGACGCCGATGGTGGAGACGACGGTGTTCGTCTCAGCATCGATCACGCTGACCGAACTCGACGCCGAGTTGACGACATAGATTTCATTCTTCTTGCTGTTTGCCGATACACCAGTCGGT
>JASLEQ010000681.1 GCA_030151135.1 Candidatus Sulfotelmatobacter sp.
GTCGCGAAGCCGGCCCGTGGCCGACGATTCATTGGCCGCAGGCTGACCATCCAGTGCCAAAGCAGATATCCGCCAACGGCTGCGAGCAGAATTCCACCATCCGGGCGCAAAAGAATTGCTCCGCCAATCGCGAATCCGGAACCCAGCCATTGCCGAACGGGTCGCGCCGTTTCGCCGATCCCAAGGGCAGTGACGGCTAAATTCAGTGCGAGGGCAGTGAAGAATATCTCCAGAGTCTCGGTAAGAGCTGCACCTGCATAGTTGGCAAGAAACGGACACAGCGCTGCCATCAGGAATGCCGCCTGCGCGGCGCGCGGCGAGAATAGCCTGCGCGCCATGTCGGCGATCAAAAAGCAGGTCGCCAAGTCGAAGGCTACCTGGATGAGCAAAACCGCGCGAAAGTTATCAACGCCAAAAATAGCGAAGACAGCGGCGAGAAAAGCTGGATAGCCCGGCAAGCGGGAGAGCGTCGGCATGATGACGCCTGAATTTGTGATCCCGTAAACTCCGTGCTGCAGCCAATTTTTAGCAATATCGGCGTAGAGGCGCGAATCGTCGACTATCCCCGGAAATCGGAATACGAACAATAGACGCAGGGATAGCCCGGCCAAGGTCACCGCGATGAAGAATCCTGGTTTCTTCTTTATGAGTTCGCGCACAAGTCTTCCGCTGCGAATGATATCGCGACGCGGCAATCCCGCGTCCGGGAAAGTGCATCTTAAGCAAACAGAGCGATCACTCACCCTGGCTTCGCGGCGTTTGACCCTGTGCCTTTCGCAGCTTACGATTGAACATCATCTGGAATGGCTGAACCTGTCTTCTACGATCCAAGGCGCGCCCGTTGGAAGCGCCTGCGGCGTCTTGTCGACGTCACCGCCGTCCTTGTGTCGGTGCTGATCGTATTTTTTGTCTACACCGCTCTTCGCGACGAACCTCTTCCCGAACTTCTGTTTTTTCCGCAAAAGCGGGCTTTCAAAGCCCTGAAAGAGAGCGAAAGACAAAGAGCGAGGGAGCGCGCGAAAAAAGCCGTAGCCCACTCGCACCGGAAGTCCAAGCTGGCAGCCTCACAAGTCACTCTGAACCAGGAAGAAGGCATCCGCGCGGCGTTCTACGTGCCATGGGATGCTGCGAGTTTCTCGTCTCTCCGTTCCTTCGCGCGGCAAATCGACCTCCTGTATCCAGACTGGCTGCACGTCCTTACCCCTGACGGCCGTCTCCAGGGTGTCGACGACCAGACCAATAAGTATTTCGACGTGATTCAGGGAAACACTGTCCGTTCCGTGGACGACCGCGTGATGCCCTTCCTGAAGAACGAAGACCCGGCGATGGAAGTGTTTCCGATGATCAACAATTCGGATGGTTCGAATTGGGTCGACATCTCGGAATTTCTGAACGACGCCAATGCACGGTCGCTCTTCCGTCAGCAGGTTGGTGAGTTTCTGTCGTCAGGGCGCTTTCATGGGGTGATGGTGGATTTCGAAGCGTTTCCCGCAAAAGGGCAGTCCGGTTACATCGCACTGCTTCGGGAGCTCTCGGGAGATCTTCACGCTCGCGGTATGAAGCTGTACACCTCGGTCCCACCGCACAATGACGAGTACGACTATCCGGAGATTGCGGCGGCCGCGGATGGCGTCGTCCTCATGAACTACGACGAACACTATCCGGGGGGGGAGTCGGGCCCGGTGGCCTCGCAGGACTGGTTCGATCAGAATCTGACTTTTGCAACAAAGGTTATTCCCAAGAGCAAGATCATCTGCGCCATCGCCAATTATGGCTACGACTGGGTGCTCAAGCCCAAGAACGGCAAGCTTCCTCCCGGAGAGCACGATGCTCCATCGAGCGCGCAAGATGCATGGCTGGCCGCTCGCGATTCAGAGCAGGACGTCAATTTCGATGACGATGCGATGAATCCGCATTTCAGCTACCTGGACGAGCGTAATGTCCGGCATGACGTCTGGTTCCTCGATGCTGTGACCGCGCTGAACCACATGCGCCTGGCCCAGGAACTGGGCATTCAGACTTTCGCGCTGTGGAGGCTCGGCAGCGAGGACCGGTCGCTGTGGCGGGTGTGGGACGTCCCTGGAGACCCGAGCGCTCCCGACAAACTGCGCGACGTACCTCCCGGCGCCGACGTTGACATGGAGGGACAGGGCGAGATCCTTCGTATTGAAGACCAGCCTGCCCACGGGACCCGCGACATCAGCGTAGACGCAAACAGCAAGATGATCGACGACGAGGTCTTTCAAAACTTGCCCGAACCGTATCGCGTGGGCCGCTACGGATATAGCCCGAATAAAGTGGCAATCACCTTTGACGACGGTCCAGATCCCGAGTGGACACCGAAAATTCTGGACGTCCTCAAGCAAAAGCAGGCGAACGCTACATTCTTCCTGATCGGCATTCAGACAGACAAGTTCTCCGGTATCGCAAAGCGAATTTATCGGGAAGGCAATCTCGTTGGCAATCACACCTTCACGCACCCTGACGTAAGCAATATTTCGTCCGGCTACATGAAGGTGGAACTTAATTTGACTGAGCGACTGTTCGCCAGCCTCATGGGGATTCGCACGACACTGATGCGGCCTCCCTACGCCATCGATGAAGAGCCCGATACTGCCGACGAAGTGCGTCCTCTCGAAATCCCCCAGGAAATGGGATATATCACGATCGGCAACCGCATCGACCCTAACGATTGGAGCGACAATCCCCGTCGTTCGGCGGAGCAGATCACCTCCTACGTGCTGTCGCACCTGCCTCCGTGCCGGGTTGAAGACTTACGATGCGGAAACATCATCCTGTTGCACGACGGGGGAGGCAATCGATCCGAAACCGTTCGCGCCCTGCCCATGATGATCGACGGCATTCGGGCCAAAGGGCGAGAGATCGTGCCCATTTTTGAATTACTGGGCATGCAAAAGACCGATGTGATGGCGCCGTTGCCGCGGGGCGAGCGGTGGTCGGCATGGCTCGACCGCTTCGGATTCTTTGTCTTCGACGCCGGCATCGTCGCCATCACCTGGATTTTCCTGATTGGCGATCTTCTCATGACCGGCCGTCTCATCTTTATCGGTGCAGCCGCGACTTACGACCGGTTGCGCGAGAAAATTTTCGGCAAGCCCGCAGAGATCGCGTCGTACAAGCCGAACGTTGCGGTGCTGATTCCCGCATATAACGAAGAAAAAGTCATCGAACGCACGATCCGCTCCGTGCTCAATTCGACGTATCCCAATCTGCGCGTGATCGTCATCGACGACGGCTCCAAGGATCGGACCCTGGAAGTGGCCCGCAATGCATTCGCGGCGGAATCGGCCACCGGAAAGGTCCTGATCCTGGGAAAGAAGAATTCCGGAAAGGCGGAAGCGTTAAACTTTGGCATCCAGCATATCGGGGACGCCGAACTTTTCGTCGGAATCGATGCCGATACCATCATCGCGCCGGACGCAATTGCGCGGCTCGTTCCGCATTTCATCAATCCGAAGATGGGGGCCATTGCCGGCAATGCCAAGGTCGGCAATCGCGTGAATCTATGGACGCGCTGGCAGGCCCTCGAATACATCACCAGCCAGAACTTCGAGCGCCGCGCCCTCGACGTGCTCGGAGCGGTGAGTGTGGTGCCGGGAGCGATTGGCGCATGGCGCGTCTCGGCCGTGCGCGAAGCTGGCGGCTACCATACCGACACTGTCGCGGAAGATGCGGACCTCACGATGGCGCTGCTGCGCCTGGGATACCGCGTCGAGTATGAAGACATGGCGCTGGCCTACACTGAGGCTCCCACGAACGCGAACGGCCTGATGCGCCAGCGTTTCAGATGGTCCTTCGGCATTCTGCAGGCAGTGTACAAACACCGAGGTGTCATGGCTCGCAAAGGCGCATTGGGATGGGTGGCGCTGCCGAATATATGGATCTTCCAGATTTTTCTGCCGCTTGTCTCTCCTTTGATCGACATCATGTTCGCGGTTGGAACGATCTGGTATTTCATCCAGAAACATTTCCATCCGGACTCGACGGACCCGGCAAGCTTCCACAAACTCGTGCTTTTCTTCTTCGCATTCCTGGTCATCGATTTCTTTGCGTCGGCCATTGCGTTTGCGTTGGAGCGGCGGCGACCGGATGACAAAGAAGATCCATGGCTGCTCAGCCAGGTATGGCTCCAGCGCTTCGCCTATCGGCAGCTATTTTCGATCGTGCTGTTCAAGACGCTGAAGCGCGCCTTTGAGGGGCGCAAGTTTGCATGGGACAAACTCGAACGTACCGCAGCAGTGAACTACATCCCAGCCGCAGAAGATCACGAAAAAGTGAACGTGCCATGAGATTGTTCAGCGCTGATGTTTCATGGGTCTGCCCCCAATCGATGTGAGACTCTCATTTCGCCTCGCGCCATAGCGGCGAAGGCGTCGACACCTGGTTACCGGAACAGCAGCGGCGCAAACTCTGCCAGATTTCTTCGCCAGACCATCCATGTATGCATCCCGGGTGTTTCGATATCGGTGTGATTAATGCCTTTCTGCTTGAGCCAGTCGCGGAGGTTGCGGTTCGCGGTAATCAGGCGGTCTTCGGTTCCGCAGGCTATCCATAAAACTTTTAGCTGTTGATTCACATTACTGTCGAGTCCCTGAAAGTCACTATCGAATGGTTGCGGCAGCCCTCCCGCGCTGAATGCGCCGATCCATGCGAACTTCCCGACATTATTCAATCCGGTTGTCAGGGACTCCGAGCCGCCCATCGAGAGTCCCGCTATCGCGCGCGCTTTCCGATCTTTATCAATGCGATATTCAGCCTCAACCCTGGGCAGGACTTCACTCAGCAACGCCTCGCGGAATTTCGTCATGTTTTCCTGGCGCACTTCCGGACGGTTCGCAAGGCCTCCCCATCCGGCGTGAACGATCTCCATCGTGCCGTAGCCAAGCGGCATAACAACGATCATCGGCTTAGCCTTGCCTTGTGCAATCAGGTTATCGAGGATGATGTTCGCGCGACCAACTGCGGTCCATCCGCTGGCGTCGTCACTGTAGCCGTGCAGCAGGTAGAGAACGGGATAGGTTTTCTTAGCGGTCGCATCATAACCCGGCGGGGTATAGACGTAGAAATCACGATCATCATTAGCCACGACCGAACGGTAGAAGTGATGATGGATCTCGCCATGCGGCACGTCGTTCAGTTCCCAGGGAAGCGATGGGGGGCCCGGCACGTGCACCATATTCTCGGTGGATAGCAGGTTTGGCTTCAGCAGGGGATTGTATGGATCGATGGTTCGCTGTCCATCCACGTCGAATGCGTAGCCGTAATAGTCGGGCGGCAGCGGTGCAGTATTTACGGTCCACACGCCTTGATCGTCTTTTTGCATCGGCAGCGGGTCAGTGGTCCCTTCGATTCTTACCGAGACTGCCTGCGCGTTCGGAGCACGAAAGCGGAAGGTCACGCTGTTATCGGAGTGCACCTCGGGCGTAATAAGAGCCGGAACCGGCTGTGGAGGCGTATTTTGCACTGGCTTCGCTTGCTGGGCAATGGCGAGTCCGCAAGAAAGAATAGGAACAATCAGGAGAGAGAGAAACTTCATCGTAGCACTCCATTTCCGGACACCAGCATTGTAAAGGCAGGAGGATAGACATGGAGAATGAGTCCGACCAGATTACTGGCTTCAGAAACGGCGCTTCGGAAGACGCAAACTTTTGGGAGGTGAGTGGGTGGAACTATTTTTCGCTCGCCACTTCGATACGGGTCTCGGCGCGGTGCAAAGCGTCGAGAGCACGGTCTACATCAACGGAAGTATCTCCGCTGGTGAGGCGCTGTTCGGCGCGCTGTTTGGCTTTGCGGGCACGGTCGACATCGATCTCGGAAGGACGTTCAGCAGTCTCGGCGAGAATCGTCACTTTATTCGGCAGCACTTCGGCGAAGCCCCAAGCCACCGCAAGATGTTGCTGGGCAGAGTTCTCCCGGTACGTAATCTCGCCCACGGCGAGTTCGGTAATAAGCGGGGCATGGCCCGGAAGAATGCCCAAATATCCGTTTTTACCGGGTATCTGAACTTCTTCCGCCGCCGTCTCAACCACCTTCTTTTCCGGCGTGACGATCTCGAGTTGGAAAGTATCTGCCATTCAACCAACCGTCAGCTATCAGCGATCAGCGAACCAGCCTCAGTTTCGAAGCTGAGAGCTGATGACTGAGAGCTGAAAGCTTCTTACGCTGCTGCCTTCATCTTCTCCGCGGCTTCGAGGACTTCCTCGATCGGTCCTTTCATATAGAAAGCCTGCTCGGGAATGTCGTCGTATTTCCCTTCAACAATTGCTTTGAAGCCCTTAACGGTGTCGGCGATTTTGACGTAGCGTCCCTGTGCACCGGTGAACTGCTCGGCGACGTGGAACGGCTGCGACAGGAATCGCTGGATTTTGCGGGCGCGAGCTACGGTCAGTTTCTGATCTTCGCTCAATTCGTCGATACCGAGAATCGCGATGATATCCTGCAGGTCCTTGTAGGTCTGCAGAGTCTTTTTCACGGATTGCGCGACGTCGTAATGCTCCTGGCCGACAATGCGCGGGTCGAGAATGCGCGAGGTCGAGGCCAAGGGATCGACGGCCGGGTAAATGCCGATCTCCGTCAAAGCACGCGAAAGAACGGTGGTGGCATCGAGGTGAGCAAATGTCGTTGCCGGCGCTGGATCGGTCAAGTCATCGGCAGGAACATAAATCGCCTGCACCGACGTGACAGAACCTTTTTTCGTCGAGGTAATGCGCTCCTGCAGTTCGCCCATCTCTGTGGCCAGGTTTGGCTGATAACCAACGGCGCTGGGCATGCGGCCCAGCAGGGCCGAAACTTCAGATCCGGCCTGGGTAAATCGGAAAATATTGTCGATGAAGAGGAGCGTGTCGGCGCCTTCGGCGTCGCGGAAATATTCCGCAACAGTAAGTCCGGTCAGCGCGACGCGCAGACGGGCTCCCGGCGGCTCGGTCATCTGGCCGTAGATAAGCGCGGCCTTGGATTCGGCCGGCTTGCCGGGTTTAATGACACCCGACTCGGTCATTTCAAGCCACAGATCGTTGCCTTCGCGAGTTCGCTCCCCGACTCCCGCAAAAACGGAAAAACCGCCGTGGTTCTTGGCAACGTTATTGATAAGTTCCATGATGACGACAGTCTTCCCGACGCCAGCGCCGCCGAACAATCCGATCTTCCCGCCCTTGAGAAAGGGCTGGATCAAATCGATAACCTTCACTCCGGTTTCAAACATTTCAGCGGTGGTCGCCTGCTCATCGAACGCCGGTGCCAGACGGTGAATCGGCAAGCGCTCTTTGTAGTCAATCGGACCGAGTTGGTCTACCGGCTCGCCAATGACGTTCATCACTCGGCCAAGCGTTCCGCGGCCCACCGGCACTGAGATCGGGCCGCCCGTGTCGACCGCCTTCATGCCACGCACCATGCCGTCCGTCGGCTCCATGGCGATGCCACGCACGCGGCCTTCACCTAGATGCTGCTGCACCTCGAGAATGACCTTGATCGGCGTGGGAACATTGAAGCCGTCGCTGACGACTTCCACTGCTTCGTAAATTGGCGGTAGATGTCCCTCTTCAAACTGGACATCAACTGCCGGTCCTGCGATTTGAATTACGTGTCCTACGTTTTGTGCCATAAAGTCAGCTTCTAGCTACTAGCCGCTAGCTCCTAGCGAATGTCGTTTTACTTGGAACCTCTTGCGATCTTTTGATACCTCATGCTCAAACCCGCATTGGCTAGAAGCTAGTAGCTAGAAGCTAGCAGCTTCTTCACATAGCCGCCGCGCCGCTCACGATCTCGATGATCTCTTTCGTGATCTTCGCCTGACGGGCACGGTTCATTACCAGGGTCAGGGAGTCGATCATGTCCGTTGCGTTGCTGGTGGCTGAATCCATCGCCGTCATACGAGCCGCGTGCTCGGCGGCCACCGACTCCAGCAGCCCACGGAAAATCTGTATGCTGACGTACTTCGGAAGCAGCGCGCGAAACAACTCCTCTGGCGACTGCTCGTAAATGTAGTCGACCTGCGACGTTCCGAACTGTGCTGCCGCATCATCGGCGCCTTCGGTCGTCCGCATTCCTACGCCGGCGCTAACGGCCGCTTCCTTGGCGCGCTTTTTCTCTTCTTCAGTCGGCTCTTCCACCAAACGAACTGCTTGCTCGCCGATCTGCTCGATCGGCAGGACCTGTTCCACAATCAGCCGCTGCGCAATGACCGATTTGAACTCGTTGAACACCACGTACACCGAGTCCACCTCTTCGCGGCAATATCGCCGGATGACAGCCTCTGCCAGGGCCGAGGCCTGCGAGAACTCGACCTTGCCCAGAATCCCGACATGCTCGCCGACGATCTGAATCGTTCCCGCACGTTCGCCCGTCGTTGCCTCTGTTTCGAGGGATTCGGCAAGCTCCGCCAGATTTTGCGTCTGCACCTTCGCCGCCGGATATCGTCGCCGCAGGAAGTCGCGACCTTTGCGGCCCACCGCTTCAATGTCGATATTTTTTCCGGCTTTCGAAGCCAAAAACCGCGCCGCCGCCTTGATGATGTTGGCATTGAATGCGCCAGCAAGTCCCTTATCGCCCGTAACGACGATCAGCAGGATGTTCTTCTCTTCGCGCTGCGCCAGCAGAGGATGCTTCGGCTCCCCGGTCTCGGGATCGTAAATCTCGGCACGCGCAACCAGCGACTTCAACACATTCGTCAACATCTGCGCATACGGCCGCGCTGCCAGCGCGCGATCTTGCGCCCGACGCAGTTTCGCAGCGGAAACCATCTTCATGGCCTTGGTGATCTGCCGCGTGTTGATCACGCTGCGAATGCGCCGTCGAATGTCGAGAATGTTGGGCATTGTTCGTTTCGGATCCCAAGTCTGGAAAACGTTCGCGACTCAGGACTCCGGCCTATCGACTATTTCGCTACCGCTTGTCTTTGCTCCACGAACTGCTGCTTCGCCTCTTTAATCACGTTCTGCAACTGCGACTTCAATTGATCGTCGAGAACTTTCTTCTCCATGATCGTCCGCAGAATTCCCGGGTTCGTCGAATCAACATATTTATAGAGTTCCTTCTCGAAATCCCGGACCTGGTTGACCGGCAGGTCGTCCAGAAATCCACCCGTACCCGCCAGGATGATCAGAATCTGTTTCGAGAACGGCAACGGCGAAAACTGATTTTGCTTCAACAGTTCGACCAGACGCTGTCCGCGATTGAGCTGCGCCTGCGTAGCCTTGTCGAGATCGCTGCCGAACTGCGCGAACGCCGCCAACTCGCGGTACTGCGCGAGTTCCAGTTTCAGGGTACCCGCTACCTGACGCATGGCCTTGATCTGAGCACTACCCCCCACGCGGCTCACCGACAAACCGACGTTTACCGCCGGCCGTACGCCCTGGTTGAACAAGTCGGTTTCGAGGTAGATCTGACCGTCGGTGATTGAAATGACGTTCGTCGGAATATACGCCGAGACGTCGCCAGCCTGGGTTTCGATGACAGGAAGAGCGGTGAGCGAGCCGCCACCGTTTTTGTCGCTGAGTTTTGCCGAGCGCTCCAGCAATCGCGAGTGGAGATAAAAAACGTCTCCAGGATAGGCTTCGCGCCCCGGCGGACGCCGCAGCAGCAGCGAGATCTCACGATAGGATGCAGCGTGCTTTGAGAGATCGTCATAGATCACCAGGGCGTGACGCTTCGTGTCACGAAAAAACTCGCCCATCGCCGTCGCCGCATAAGGCGAGATGTACTGCATCGGGGCGGGCTCGGATGCCGAAGCGGCAACCACGATCGTGTATTCCATCGCACCGGCGTCTTCCAGAACCTTTACCACCTGCGCAATCGACGACCGCTTCTGTCCGATCGCGTTGTAGATACAAATAAGATCGTTGCCTTTGCTGTTGATAATCGTATCGAGTGCAACGGCGGTCTTGCCGGTCTGGCGGTCGCCGATGATCAACTCGCGCTGGCCACGGCCCACCGGAATCATGCTATCGATGGCCTTCAGTCCCGTAGCCATTGGCTCGCGAACCGGCTGCCGGTCAATGACGCCCGGAGCCAGACGCTCCAGGGGGATAAACTTGTCGGTCGAGATCGGACCTTTGTCATCGATCGGCTGGCCCAGTGAGTTCACCACGCGTCCGATCAGCGCGTCGCCCACCGGCACGCTCATGATACGTCCAGTGCGCTTCACCTCGTCGCCTTCTTTGATCTCGGTAAATTCGCCCAGCAGCACCACGCCAACCTGGTCTTCTTCCAGGTTCATGGCGATGCCGGCCACACCGTGAGGGAACTGAAGCAGTTCCCCCGCCATCACCTTGTCGAGTCCGTAGACGCGCGCGATGCCGTCGCCCAGCGTGATGACGGTGCCCGTCTCGTCAACCGAGATCGACGACTCGTAGTTCTCGATCTGTTCGCGGATCAGTTTTGTTATTTCGTCTGCTTTGATTTGCGCCATAAATCAACTCTTAGCCTTTGGCTTTTGGCTCTTAGCTTTGACGACTGCTCTCTGCGCTTACCGTTTTCGGTTCGAGCCAAGAGCCAAAAGCTAGGAGCTAATCGCTTCCTTGATCTTCTCCAACTGCCCTTTCACTGAACCGTCGTAAATCGTACTGCCGATCCGCACCACGGCTCCGCCCAGCAGTGATGCGTCCAGACCATACTTCGCCCGGACTTTCTTGCCGGTGGTCTTGGCGATCTGCGCTTCCAGCACCTGTTTCTCGTCTCCGCCCAATTCGCGGGCACTCGAAATCTGCGCCTCTGCAAATCCCATGCGGGCATCGAGTTCCTTTTTCAATTGCTCGACGATCCGCGGCAAGAACGCCAATCGACGATGGTCCATCAGCACCGCGATCAGATTCCGGACGGGCCGTTCGATTCCATCGCGCTGCACGATCACGTCCAGCAGCTTGCGCTTCTGCTCCACCGGAACCGCGGGATTCTCCCACACCCGCCGAAGCTCAGCGCTCTCGCTAAACAGCGTCGTAATCTGCTGCAATCCACCCATGGCTCGCGCAGCGTCGAGACGCGCGCTGAAAATTACATCCGCGAATGCGCGGGCATAGGTGCTGGCGACGGAAGCCATGGCCTAGTTTCCGTCCTTTCCGGGCTTGTTGCCCGCACCCAGATCGGCAGCGAAATTTCGTACCAGTGCCTGATCTGTGGCCGCATCGATGTGGATTTGCTTCTGGGCCAGTCCCACTGCCAGATCGGCGGCATGCGCCGTCAATTGACGGCGGGCAGCCTTGGCCGCGGCTGCGATTTCCTGCTCCGCTCCTGCAATGATTTTCCGGGCATCTTCTTCGGCCGCAGCTTTAATGCGCGCCTCTTCTGACGCTCCTTCTTTTTCGGCCGTGTCCCGCATCATGCCGATTTCGACATCAAGCTTCTGCAGGCGCGATTCAATCTCCGCCAGCTTGCGGCGTGCCTCTTCGCTGGCCTTCTGCGCGTCCTGCATGGCCTTCTGGATTGCCGCTGTCCGGTCTCGGAAAATGCCAGGCAGGAATTTGCGTCCAGCCCACACAACCATCGCTGCAATCACCATGAAGTTGAAGACAAAGCAGGCCCAGTACGACTGCTGCACACTCAATCCAGTAATGCGATGGACGGCCTGCACCGAGGCCGAGTGCTTAAACTCCTCCATCTCATCTTTCTCTTCACCCGCAGCTTCGCGGCTTTCGTGGGCCAGCTGCCGTCCGGGTGCCATGCTCGCTTCATCTGTTCCGGACTGACTCTGTGCGGGCGCCGCTGGAGCCTCTTGCGCGCGCAGGTAAACAAGTCCGGCGCAGCTGGCCAGCAGCATGGTCAAAAGCGCAATTCTGATTGTTCGGCTCAGCTTCATCACCGCCCCGCTCCAGCCGGTTGCAACACGCGCCGCACAATTTCCTGCGCCAGTGCTGCCGCTTCCGATTGCAGTCCCTTTTCCGCCGCAACCCGGTCTCGCTCGATGTCGGCTTTCGCGGCCTGCACTTGCGCTTGCGCTTTGTTACGCGCCTCACCCACCGCATTTGCCCTGGCCTGCATGGCCGCCTGCCGCTTCGCTTCCTGCGCGCGAAAAACAGCGGCGCGGGCTTCGCGCATCCTCTGTTCGTACTCTGCTGTGCGCGCATCCGCTGCCGCAATGTCTGCCTTTGATTTCTCTACTGCGCCTTCGGTTTTGCTGTGACGCTCGTCCAGTACGCGCTTCAGCGGCTTGTGCACAAGCGCCGTATAGAGCGCATACAGCAGCGCCAGAAGAATCACTGTCGGAACCGATCCGAGCAGTAATTCGCCTAGTTGTCGCAGTGTTTGATCCATTGACTGTGAAACGACCGCTCTAGATCAGCTAAATGAGGGCTCTGAAAACTGTTAAGTCTAACGTCCGCGAGAGTTTAATGTCAATGAAGGAAGATCGGAGGAGCGCATCTATGGGGCTGCGGGACCCGAAAACGGAAAAATTGCATTCCCACCCTGTTACTTCCTGAAAACACGGGACTTAGAACCCCCAGCTGCACCCCGTGCGGAAATCGCAATTTCTTGCAGATTAACCTCTTGACTTCAGAACTCAGAGTATTAGCATAGACATATCACCTCCGATCCAATTCAGGATCGAATGGGCCGATAGCCAAGGAATGTCACCGCTTCTTGGTTGCCGGCCCATTTTAATTTTCTAAGCTTTGAAGTTTAGAGACCAGGTATTAGCGCGCGAATGCCCGCACTCGTCGGATCACCGATTCCGGAGCTTCCGCCTCCAACTCAACCGCCCCGTCTTTGTACTCACGCGAGTAAATGCGCGCGCGCGCCTCGAGGAATGCGAGCAGCTTCCCTTCTGATTGCGGGATGCGCAGGTGCACGCGGCTGACCTGGTCTTCTTCGATCATCTTGTCGATGCGCTCACGTAGAAGATCCAGCCCGATGCCATCCATCGCCGAAACATACACAGTCCTTGATCCTTGTTTCCCCGCGTCTGCGATCAGTCCTTGTGCCACTTCCTCGTCCAGCAGATCGACTTTATTCATGACGCGCAAACGCGGCTTCTTTTCCGCCTCAAGCTCTTTCAGAACGATTTCCACCTGCGCATCCTGCTCGGCCGACAAGCGGCTGCTCGCGTCGGACACGTGCAGTATCAACGACGCCTTCTGCACTTCTTCCAGAGTCGCGCGGAACGCCGATACCAACGTGTGCGGCAGGTTGCGGATGAATCCTACCGTGTCTGATAACAGCACTTTTCGCTTCGAAGGCAAGTCCACGGCGCGAATCGTCGGATCGAGCGTCGCGAACATCTTCGACGACGACAGAACTCCGGCACGAGTGAGCGCGTTGAACAGCGTCGACTTTCCGGCGTTCGTATAGCCCACCAGCGCAACAGTCGCGACTGGAGCCGATTCCCTTCTCTGCCGTTGCTGCGCCCGGATGCGGCGAACGTTTTCGAGTTGCTGCTCCAGGTGCCGTACGCGGCGCGCAATCTTGCGACGATCCGTTTCCAGTTTCGTTTCACCTGGGCCGCGTGTACCAATGCCTCCGCCAAGCTGCGACATCTCAATGCCATGCCCGGCCAGCCGCGGCATCATGTAATGCAACTGCGCGACTTCGACCTGTAACTGGCCTTCGCGTGTTCGCGCGTGTCGCGCAAAGATATCGAGGATGAGTTGCGTACGGTCGATCACGCGCCGTTGAATGATCTTCTCGATGTTGCGTTGCTGCGAGGGACTCAGATCGTGATCGAAGAGAAGAACGTCTGCATCTACCGATGCCGCCGCTCCAGCGATTTCCTCTATTTTCCCCGCCCCTACGAGCGTCGCCGGATCAGGACGATCCCGGCGCTGCAGAATCTCGCCGACAACCTTCGCGCCAGCGCTCTCCGCCAGCGTTCGCAATTCGCCGAGCGACTCCTCGGCATCGAACTCGGGAATGCTCGGGCGTCCTTCTTTTTTTGTGCCGCTGGTCGATGCGGCAACTGCATCACGCGCAGCCGTTGCCTGCGCCGTCACGGCTGGCTTAGACGCAGATCGGCCCCGGGTTCGCGCATCCAGTCCAACCAGGAAGGCGCGCTCCTGCTGCGATTCGTTGCTGTAGCTCCGGTCGCGAAGCCCTGTCGACCTGGAAGACACACGATTGGCAGCACGCGTCGTGTCGCGGGATTTCTTGCGAGAACTTCCCAATCTGTAAACGCCTATCCTTCAGTGCCCGAAGCGCTCACGACCGGAGTGGCCTGGGCCGAACCGGCTGGCGTCTTTTCCGCATGCACCGCGTGCGCTACATGCGTCGACGCCACCCGTCCCATCACCACGGTCGAGATGGCATGCTTGAAGATGAGTTGCTCCTGGCCGTTGGCTTCCAGAACGACGGAGTACTTGTCGAAAGAGCGGATCCGGCCCGTAAGCTTCACACCACTCAAAAGGTAAATTGTGATGCTGGCTCTCTCTTTGCGGGCCGTGTTAAGGAAGGAATCCTGGATGTTCTGCGCCGGCTTGTTATTTTCCATCGCCGATCTCCTTCTTCTCTGTGAGCTGCAGACTGCAACCGCAGCCCACCAGATACGTGGAAAAGCCCAAGTAACAGTATGTTCGCGGCCGCTTCGCAGCTGCCTCGGAACACAGGGGGACAACCCGCCATGTCGCTCTCACCCATCTGGTGCTCAGCAACCCGGCGGACAAGTTGTGAGTACGATACGGCGATCCGCCCCGCTTTTCAACCGTGAATTTGATCTGGCAACTCGGCGGGATGCCGCCTTCACCTTCTGAGTCGCGGAGTTCGCATAAACACTTCCCGATGGCGCCGGCGTCCCCTAGTTGACACCCTCGCAGTGCAAGCGCAGACTTTCCTCGCATCGAAAGCTGCTCGTCCCAGGCCGCGCCGGGCTTCCTCGGCCATGAGGGCAGCCTCGGTCCACAATACTCATCGCCGGAGGAGATTCATGCTGCACGTCGTCACAGAGGCGGCTTCGCTGGTATTACCTACGATCACGGGAAAAGAAGCGACCCAGTTGATCCTGCGCTGGTTCCACTTCATCGCCGGAATTCTGTGGGTTGGCCTGCTCTATTTCTTTAACCTGATCAACGCTCCCTACATGAAACAGGTGGATGCCGCCTCCAAGCCGAACATCTTCCGCAATCTGACGCTACCCGCCCTGAACTGGTTCCGCTGGAGTGCTTTGGCCACGGTCTTTCTCGGCTTCTGGTATTGGGGACAGTTCCTCGTCGCGCCCGATGCGCAACTGGAAAACAAAAGCGCGGGCAGCACCATTGGCCTGTTTCTGCTGCTGTGGATCGTAGCGTTCTGGATCATTTATTTCACGATCAAACTGATGCAACCCAATGGATACGTTCTCGGGGTTGTCGTCGCGATCGTAGTTTATGCGGCGGGATGGCTGTTCGTGCACTATACGCCCGTGGGCGGCGATGACAATCATGTTCTAGGAATCGGCATTGGCGGCGGGATGGGCATTCTGATGATGTTTAACGTATGGGGCATCATCTGGCCGAATAATAAGAGGATCATCCGCGGGACACTGGCGGGCACGCCTCCGCAGAACGCGGCAGCGCTGGCGCGCCAGGCCTATCTTGCTTCTCGCACCAATTTCTTCTTGTCAGTGCCGCTGCTGTTCTACATGGCCGCCGCCGCACATTTCTCGAGCACGGTGATCTTCGGAAAGTAGCCGAAAAAAAGCCATGCCTGGCCGCAAACAAAAGCCCCACCTAAGCCGTGGGGCTCATTTGTTGTCATGACTTTTTGAACGGGATGAATATTTAAAGTGCAAGAAAAAGGGAGCCGGAATTCCGGCTCCCCATGTATTTACACGTTATGTTGACTTAGAAGGTAAACGTCGCTCCCAAACGCATATTGCGCGAGATCTGCCACAGGTTCGGCGAGCCATAGTGCGAGTTCAAAGGTACGCCGGACGATGTAAGAGCGGCTTGCGGGTTGTATCCAGTTTCAACCTGTTGGTAAAAGGAAGCACCACCAAAGATTGAGTACTGGAGCAATGCGGATGGGAAATAGTCTGAGTTCATGCCTGCCCAATATGCCGTAACCGCGTGCTGGTTCAGCAAGTTGGTCACAGTCGCGCTGAAGCTCAATACCTGGTGCTCGTTATTCTTGTTCACCTTGAACGAATGCTGCAGGTTCAGGTCGGTCTGCGTATACCACGGCGTACGTCGAGCGTAGACGTTGCCAAGAACCGTATTCCCTGTGCCGTCGGTAGT
>JASLEQ010000693.1 GCA_030151135.1 Candidatus Sulfotelmatobacter sp.
GCCAGCGTTTGTTCCGCCAACGTTATCGTCGGATTTCCCCAGCGCGTGTAATACCGATCCGTCGTCGTAACTCGGATCTGCTCTTCGTTGTCGGTGACTTCGAACGTCGAGGTCTGATAAATCGGCAGAGTCACTGGAGCATTCTTTTTTTCGAAGTCGGTTGCGCCCCGCACCGCAGCGGTCTCCGCACGTCGTTTGCCCTGTTTCATAGCTTCCTCACGCCTAAGAGTAAAGGCCAAGTCCAAGACCCGCAACCAAATCTACACTTGCCGCGCAATAAACGCGTCACTGGCTCGCATCCATGTTGGAGCCCATTTATAATGCCGAATTCACGCCATTATGGATCTGGGGATCAAAGGTAAAGTCGCGCTGGTGGCCGCGTCCAGCCAGGGAATCGGACTGGCTACAGCCGAAGCCTTCGGCGCCGAAGGATGCAAAGTCGCGATGTGCGCGCGCAACCGCGAAGCGCTCAACGCGGGCGCGGAAAAGATCCGTCGGCAACACAATGCCGAGGTCTTCACCGAAGCTTTCGACGTAACCGACCCCAAAGCTGTCGAGCAGTTTGTGCGCGTAACTGCCGAGAAGTTTGGCAGCCTCGATATCTGCGTGACGAATGCTGGAGGACCTCCGGCAAAAGGCTTCCTCGCTGCATCACTAGAGGATTGGCAAAAGGCGATTGAGGCCAATTTCCTTAGCACGGTCTACTTCGCGCGCGAGGTGATTCCCTACATGCAACGTAAAAAGTGGGGAAGAGTCATCACGATCACCTCGATTACAACCAAGCAGCCTGTTACGGATCTGGTTTTGTCGAACGCAGTCCGCGCCGCAGTTGTTGGGCTCGTCAAAAGCCTTGCCAACGAGTTTGGTAAAGACGGAATCCTGGTGAACAATGTTGGCCCGGGATTCACCGCAACAGATCGTCTCAAAGAGCTGGCGAAAGCACGCTCCGCAGCGACCGGAAAGCCCGAGCAGGAGTTCTTCGACACATGGGCTTCGGAAGCGCCCCTGAAGCGTTTGGGCGAACCGCGCGAGTTGGCGGAGACGATCGTCTGGTTAGCATCAGAGCGCGCCTCGTATATCACAGGCCAAACCGTGCTTGTGGATGGCGGAATGTATAAAGGTTTGTGAGTCCTGAGTCGCGAGTAAAAAGCGATGAGGTTTTAGTTTTGCTCCTTATTCAGGGCTCGCGACTTAGGAGTATCAGGAGATTCATGCGATCGATAGCATTACGGATGTCAGTCATGAGCGGAGAAGGTGCGCTGTCGGTCTTCGCGCGCGCGAAAGAACTCGAAGCCCAAGGCCGCTCGATCATCCATCTGGAACTCGGCGAGCCTGACTTCCATCCCGGACAATCTGTCATCGACTCCGCGGCGCAGGCACTGCGCGATGGCAAAGATCGGTATTGCAACGTCATCGGCATTCCCGCACTGCGGCAGGAAATTGCGGCATACCTGAAGCGCACGCGCAACATCGAGGTAGAAGGCGAGAATGTCATTATCGCCCCGGGATGCAAGATCGCGCTCTTTCAATCGATGATGGCGTTGCTGAATCCCGGCGATGAAGTTCTCTATCCCGATCCCGGATTTCCCGGCTACGAATCCATCACGCTCGGCCTCGGCGCAGTACCTGTGCCATTCACGCTATCGGCAAAGAACAAGCTGCAGCCTGATCCGGATGAAATCGCCCGCAAGGTCACTCGCCGCACGCGGATGCTGATCACCAATTCTCCAGGAAATCCAACGGGAACGGTTTATACCAACGAGGTGCAACGCGCACTGGCCGAACTGGCCGTGAGGCACGATCTCTGGGTGCTTTCCGATGAGATCTACGCTCGAATTATTTACGGCGGGGAATACATGTCGATGCTCCGTTATCCCGGGATGAAGGAGCGCACACTGATCATCGACGGGTTCTCGAAGAGCTTCGCAATGACCGGTTGGAGATTGGGATACACAGTTGCGCCGCCAGAAGTCGTGCCAGCCCTGAACCTGATGGTCGTGAATACTTACACCTGTGTCGCGGAGTTCACGCAGTATGCAGCAATTGATGCGCTGCGGGATCGAGAGGGCAACACACCGCACATGGTCGCGGAGTTTGCGCGGCGTCGCGAGCAGTTTTCGCGAGATTTGAATACTGTTCCCGGTTTCCGGATTATGCCCCCGGAAGGCGCGTTTTATGCTTGGGTCGATATCACAGGAACCGGGATCAGCGCGGAAGAGTTATGCCGCATTTTGCTCGAAGATGCAGGTGTTGCCGCAATTCCTGGAGCGGCGTTCGGCCCAACAGGGAAGGACTTTATCCGGTTCTCGTTTGCATCGTCGATGGCAACGTTGAAAGAAGCGGTCGAGCGCATTCAAAAAGTATCGTCCGCGTGGCAGGCGACAGCAGTTCGCTAGTTGCTCAGTCAGCAGTCCCGGTTCACGAAGTGGTGTTGAGGGATACCCATGCGAAACTTAGTTCGTTTTGTCATCTTCTTCGCGCTTAGCGCTCTGTGCGAGGCGCAGGCGCGTCCGTTTCCCGGCGGAGACGTGCAGCAGATTTATCAGCGGCTGTTGCCGCAGATTCAAAAGATTGCAGCATTCGATCACCACGCCCATCCCGGATTCGCCGATGATCCCGACGTGGACGCGATGGCCGCGCCTCCAAATGCCAGCGAGGCGCTGCGCACGCGCGACGACAATCCTGAACTCGCAGCCGCCGCGAAGGCTCTCTTCGGATATCCCTATAACGATCTTTCACCCGAGCACTCGAAGTGGCTGCTCGATAGGAAGACGGAACTCAAGAAGCAACTGACAGGAACTGCCTATTTCGATTCCATTCTCGACAAGATCAACATCGAGAGTTCGGTCGCGAATCGTGCCATGATGCCTGACTATCTCGACCCGAAGCGGTTTCCGTGGGTCTTCTTCGCCGACTCGTTCATGTGGCCTTTTAACAATGAGCGGGAGACTGGCCGGAATCCCGATGAAGGCGTTTACATTCCATTGCAGGAGAAGATGTTGCATCGCTGGATGCAGCAGGAAAACGTGAGCAAGTTACCAGCGTCGTTCGCCGACTACCTGAACTTCATCAACCGCGTGCTCGAGGACAATTCGAAGAAGGGCGGAATTGCGATGAAGTTCGAGGTCGCCTACTTCCGTCCAACCACTTTCGGCGATCCTAGTTCAGCTGAGGCCGAGGACATTTACCAGCGCTTTGTCAGCGGCGGAATTCCGAGCGAGAAGGAGTACCGCACGTTTCAGGATTTCATCTTCCGTTATCTCATCCAGGAAGGCGGCAGATTGCATCTTCCAGTGCACATTCATACGGCCATCGGGATCGGCGACTACTTCAATCTATCGAAAAGCAACATCATGAACCTGGAAACCGTGCTGCGTGATCCGCGATATTCGCAGACGACCTTCGTGATGATTCATGGCGGATATCCGCTGGAACGCGAGGCCATCTGGCTGGCCGCGATGAAGAACGTCTATCTCGATTCTTCATTCGGGGAACTGGCACAGTATCCGTCGGCGTTCAAAGAAACGCTCAAGATGTGGCTGGAAACCTTTCCTGACAAAATCACTTTTGGTACGGATTGCTTCCCGTACAATCAGGTATTGGGCGCGGAAGAAAGCTACTGGCTCGGTGCATATTCGTCGCGCGTCGCGCTGGCGGCGGCTTTGGCCGAGATGGTGTCGGAAGGCGAAATCAACGAGACGCGCGCCATGGAACTCGCCCATGCGTACCTGCACGACACCGCGGTGAAGCTGTACAACGGCCGAGTGCACTGATTCATCGTTGTCACCGAATAACATTGAGGAGCCCTCATGGCTAAGGGATATTGGGTAACCTTTTATCATTCCGTAAAAAATCCAGCAGTCCTGACCGAGTACGCCAAGCTCGCGACGCCAGTGGTGCAGGCGCATGGTGGAAGATTTTTATCTCGAGGCACAGCCGTGAAGGTTTATGAGGCGGGCATCAAGGAACGATCGGTGATTGTGGAGTTCGCGAGCGTAGAGGATGCGATCGCTGCCTATGAGAGCCCCGAGTACAAGAAGGCGATTGAAGTCCTGGGAGAGGCCAAACGAGATGTCCGGATTCTGGAAGCTCTCTCGTAGTTAAGTCGAAGTTGCTGGGTTAAGAACATGCCAAAATCAAAAAAGTCGATGAAGAAGGCGAAGCCTGGCCGATCGAAGCCGAAGGCACGCAGCACCAAACGTCCAACCGCAGCGGAGACAGTCCCGCCCCAAGCCGCACTGCAATACATTCCCTGGCACACGATTCCGCTTGAAGACCTGAATCCGCTGCTCCAGAGGCAGTTCGTGGTAGGTCAGCAGATTATGCTGGCCCGCGTGCTGCTAAAGAAGGGATGCATCGTTCCGCTGCACAGCCATCACAACGAGCAGTTGACATATATTGTCGAAGGCGCGTTGAAGTTCTACATCGATGGCCAAGAGATCGTCGTGAATGCAGGAGAAGTGTTGTGCATTCCGTCGAATATGCCGCACAAGGCTGAGGCGCTGGCAGATACCGTCGACCTGGATGTGTTCACTCCACCGCGTGCCGATTGGATCAACAAGACCGACGAATATCTGCGGAGAGAAGAGTAGTCGGCCCAATGTCTTCACTCACTCCATCGGCGCCTCCAGTGCGTTTCCTGAACTATCAGTTTCGCTGCATCGGCTGCGCTCACGCGACCGAGTCGGCAGGGCAGGACTTTCGCTGTGCTGATTGCGGCGATCTGCTGGAGATCACCTACCCGCACTGGAAAGACGCCAAGCTCGACGGAGCGCAAGTCAAATTCATTTGGCAGGACCGAAAGATTTCGTCGAATCCCGTCGATCTGAGTGGGGTTTGGCGCTTCCGCGATGTGCTTCCAGTAATTGATAAAGAAGAGCAGGCGGTCACACTGCGCGAGGGCAACACTCCGGTCTACGAGTTGCCGCACTGCGCTCGGATCACCGGCCTGCCGCGGCTTTTCGCCAAGCACCAGGGAATGAATCCGACCGGGTCTTTCAAAGATACGGGGATGACTGTCGCCGCTACGTTTGCGCGGATGTCGGGATTCCGCTGGGTGGCTTGCGCCTCAACCGGAAATACTTCTGCTTCCATGGCGGCTTATGCCGCTCGTGGAGGGATGCGCAGCCTGGTGCTGGTACCGGAAGGGAAGATTTCGTGGAGCAAGCTGTCACAGGCGCTCGATTATGGCGCGGTGACATGCCAACTCCGCACCGACTTCGATGGTTGCCTGAAGTTGCTGCAACAACTTGTTAAGCAGGCTCCCGTTTACCAGCTGAATTCGATT
This sequence comes from Candidatus Sulfotelmatobacter sp., assembly GCA_030151135.1. The sequence continues at coordinate 5,288 of JASLEQ010000693.1, forward strand.
AACCCGTTTCGTCTCGAGGGACAGAAGACGCTGGCGATTGAATTGATGGAGCAGTTCGAATGGCGGCCTCCGGATCACATCATCGTCCCCGGTGGAAATTTGGGGAACAGCTCGGCGATCGGGAAGGCGCTGCTCGAGATGAAAGAACTCGGGCTAATTCCGCGACTGCCGAAGCTTTCGGTGATTCAAGCCGAGGGAGCGAATGCGCTGGTTCGGACGCTGCGGGAGAATGGTGGAAAGCAGTTGATCAGCGTTCCGGCGGAGACGCGTGCGACCGCAATAAGGATCGGAAATCCCGCCTCATGGAAGAAAGCTGCGCGTGTGCTGGAAGCGACCGGCGGGGCATGCGAGCAGGTGACTGAAGTGGAGATCGCGCAGGCGAAGGCTGAGATTGGGGCTGAGGGGATTGGGTGCGAGCCGGCATCGGCCGTGACGCTGGCAGGATTGAAGAAGTTGGTCGCACAGGAGTTTGTAAAACCCGATGAGACCGTTGTGTTGGTATTGACCGGCAATCTGCTGAAGGATCCGGATTACACCATTGAATTTCATCGCGGAGACTTGTTCGGTGATGAGCGCGACGGGGAATTGAAGTCCCTTCGGCGTCCGCCGATTGCGCTGGAAGCCTCGCTGGATGCGGTGATGCGCACGCTGGAAGAAGCGGAGCGCTTCTAAGACCGATGCCCAAAAAATCTACTTCGAGCTTTCGGGTGCGCCTGCCCGCGACCTCGGCGAATCTTGGTCCGGCGTTTGACGCTGCTGCGCTGGCGATGGACTTCTTCATCGAAATCAACGCCCGCCCTTCGAAGGCCTTCTCGATTACTGCTCGCGGCCGCGATGAAGAGATCTGCGGCAAATTAGAAA
>JASLEQ010000004.1 GCA_030151135.1 Candidatus Sulfotelmatobacter sp.
CTGGTCCAAATAGCAACCCAGCTTCGTGCTCTGGTTGATCCACTCAAGATCGATAGGGGTCGGCGGGATTCGCGTGACGAGTACTGGCGGTCGAAATACAAGAGCATGGCCGCTCGCGCTTGACCCGTTTTCGGCTACTGAAATTTCCCGCGGCCGCGTCCACGAATTTGCGATTGGCGAGGCACAAATCGTTTAAAATTCCAGCGAATTTAAGGGCTGCCTGTTGAACGGCCCTTCCTTAGCCACCGCGTGTTATACAGCTTCGATTGACTCTTCATGTCATCGCTCAAAGTTAAGTCGAAAGACCATTGCAAGTGGGACCTCGTTAGCCTGGGTGAGGTAATGCTGCGCCTCGATCCAGGCGACGAACGGATTTCGACCGGGCGTTATTTTCGGGCGTGGGAAGGCGGCGGCGAATACAACGTAGCACGCGGTTTGCGGCGCTGCTTCGGTTTAAAGACCGCAGTCGTAACGGCGCTTGCGGACAATCCGATTGGTCGCCTGGTCGAAGATCTTATATTTCAGGGCGGGGTTGCGCAGGATTACGTCCGCTGGGTTCCATACGATGGAATCGGACGGAAGGTCCGGAACGGGCTGAATTTCACTGAACGAGGTTTTGGAATCCGGGCCGCCGTAGGCTGCTCCGACCGGGGACATACCGCGATCTCACAGTTGAAGCCTGGGGAAATTGATTGGCACCAAATTTTTGGAAAAGACGGCGCCCGCTGGTTCCATACCGGCGGCATTTTCTGCGCTCTCTCTGAAACCACGCCGCTTGTCGCCGAAGAGGCGATGAAAGCCGCGAAGGAAAACGGAACGATCATTTCTTATGATCTGAACTACCGCGCTTCGCTTTGGAAATCGATTGGCGGAAAGGCCAAGGCGCAGGAAATCAACCGCCGCTTGGCGCCGTACATCGATGTGATGCTCGGGAATGAAGAAGATTTTACGGCTGCGCTCGGATTCTCCGTCTCCGGGCTGGATGAACATCATTCCAACCTGGAAACTGCAGGATTCAAGAAGATGATCGAGGCGGTTGTCAAAGAATATCCTTCGATGGCAGTTATTGCGACGACTCTGCGTACCGCGAAGACCGCGACGCGAAACGATTGGGGCGCGCTCTGCTACCACGAGAGTAAGTTCTACGAAGCTCCTCTACGGGAAGACCTCGAAATTTACGATCGCGTTGGTGGTGGCGACTCGTTCGCGTCCGGATTGATCTACGGGTTCCTTGCAGGGAAGGACCCGCAATGGGCTGTCGAGTGCGGAGCGGCGCACGGGGCGCTGGCTATGACTACCCCTGGGGATACGACGATGGCGACTGCCAGTGAAGTGCTCCAGGCGATGACATCGCGCACGGCGAGAATCGAACGTTAGAAAGCGAGACTTATGCCGGGTCCAGAACTCAGCATCGAAGATGTAATCCGCCGGATCGGGGAAATCGGAATCGTCCCCGTTGTGCGTGCCTCGACTGTCGAGGAAGCGAATCGCGCGGTAGAAGCGATTTGCGCCGGCGGCATCCCAGTCGTGGAAATCACGATGACCGTACCGAACGCCATTTCGGTGATTCGTGAATTGGTGCAACGTCGCGGCGGCGATGTTCTGATCGGTGCAGGTACTGTGACGAATGCGGACCAGGCGGAATCGTGTCTACGGGCCGGCGCCCAATTTCTGGTAAGCCCTGGATTCGCAGTTTCGGTTTTGTCGGTGGCGCGCGCCAACGCGAAACTTGCCATCCCCGGCGCACTGACTCCCACGGAGTTGATGAACGCGCAGGACCATGGAGCGCGCCTGATCAAAATCTTTCCATGCGGGAACGTGGGCGGAGCGAAATATCTGAAGTCTCTCAAGGCTCCATTTCCCCATTCATCGCTCATCCCGACTGGCGGTGTGAATGCGGCGAACGCGGCTGAATTCATCGCTGCGGGTGCGTTTGCGTTGGGAGTCGGCGCCGACCTTGTGGATGCCACCGCTCTGCGCGACGGCAATTTGGAAAAGATCAGTTCCGCGGCGCGCGAACTGGTAACCGCCGTCTCCACGGCTCGCGCGTCCCTGCGCAGCAAGAAGGCGTCGTAAGTTTCAGACTGTTACTGGTTCACGCCGCTTGCCAATACTCCACCATCCACTGGCAGGATCACTCCGGTCACGAAACTGGCGGCATCGGAGGCCAGGAAGATTGCGGATCCCACTAATTCTTCCAGTTCTCCGAAACGGTTCATCGGAGTACGCATGATGACCTCGCGTCCGCGGCCAGTTCCCACAAGAAGCTTCTCGCTGAGAGGTGTTCGAAAATATCCTGGCGCGATCGCATTCACGCAAATATTGTGCTTGGCCCACTCAATGGCGAGAGACTTGGTAAGTGAAGCCACCGCCGACTTACTCGCGCTGTAAGCGGCGACCTCGTAAAGTGCCAGGAAGGACCCCATGGAAGCGATATTGATAATCCGGCCATATTTCCGCTCGATCATGTGCGGCCCGAATACCTGACACGTCCGCAGCGTTCCCGTGAGGTTCGTGTCGAGAATACGACTCCAGTCTTCCTCCGGATAGTTCACGGTTGGCGCGCGCTTCGTGATGCCAGCCGCATTGACCAGTATGTCAACTTTCCCGAAAGCATTCAGGCATTCCTCGAGCAGTTTTTCGAGCGATGCTCGATCGCCGACATCACAGGTAACTCGCAGGGTTTTCTTTCCGGCGGCTTCAATTTCATCAGCAAGCGAAGTCACGAACTCCATGCGCCGTGCACTCGATACTACGTCCGCTCCAGCCTGGGCTAGCCCAAGCGCCAGAGTTCTTCCGATCCCCGTACTCCCTCCGACAACAACGGCTGTCTTCCCCGCAAGATCCAGTTTTGGATAACCCATGAGTCCTCGCTTCTAAGTAAGAAATTTTCGCCAGCCCATATCGCTAAGTGCTGAAGGTCGGTATCAGGCGACGCCTTCAGGCGCGGAAATGCGAAAGCGGCTTCAGCCGCTGTGCTCACCAATTAAACATCGTTCCATCCAGCTTTCGATTCACGGGCAGGTAGGCCCGCTCGTAAGGGAACTTCTCCCCGAGCTTTTCGTCATAGTCCACGCCTAGCCCAGGAGCATCGCCGGGATGCATATATCCGCCCTTGAAGGAGTAGGAATGGGGGAAGACTTCATCGGTTTCCTTGGTGTGCGGCATGTACTCCTGAATTCCGAAATTATTGATTGAAATATCGAAATGCAGTGCGGCTGCCATCGTTATCGGAGAAAGATCGGTCGCCCCGTGGCACCCGGTGCGGACGTGGTAAATCTCCGCGAGTGCCGCAACCTTCTTCAGATGCGTCAGGCCTCCGCCGTGCACTACGGTCATGCGCAGGTAGTCCATCAGTTGCTCCGTGATCAGGATGTGCGCATCCCAAATGCTGTTGAACACCTCGCCTACCGCGAGCGGGGTCGTCGTATGTTTGCGGATCAGCCGAAAACCTTCCTGCAACTCCGCGGCGACGGGATCTTCCATCCAGAAGAGGTGATATGGCTCCAGTGCTTTACCGAGCCGGGCGGCTTCTATCGGCGTTAGCCGGTGGTGAACGTCGTGCAGCAGGTGGAGGTCGTCTCCAAACTTCAGCCGCAGAGCCTCAAACAGCTTCGGCACATGTAGCAAATATTTTTCCGTTGACCACGAATTCTCCGGGGGCAATCCTTTCTCCGCGGGCTCGTAAAACATGCTGCCCAATGAAACGCCGTAGGTCGAAGGCAGTCCCGGGATTCCGGTTTGAGCGCGTACCGCGACATATCCCATTTCTTTGTACTTCGCAACTTGATCGGCAGTCTCTTCGACATCGCTCCCGTTCGCGTGCCCGTAGACCATTACGCCAGTGCGGCTTTTTCCACCTAGCAGGTTGAAGACGGGTGTGTTCAGCGCCTTGCCCTTAATGTCCCACAGTGCCATATCGACGGCAGCGATTGCCGTCATCGTTACCGGCCCACGCCGCCAGTAGGCACCCCGGTAAAGGTACTGCCATACATCTTCCGTCTGCGATGGATCGCGACCGATCAAGCATGGAATTACATGTTCGCTGAGATAGGCGGCTACCGCCATTTCACGGCCGTTGAGCGTAGCATCGCCGACGCCGTAAACTCCCTGATCTGTCCAGATCTTCACCGTGACGAAGTTTCGTCCAGGGCAGCACACGAATACTTTGGCGTCCGTGATCTTCAAGACTTCTCCTGAGTACGACCCACGAGTGTATCCAAAAGCTCAGATTCGGCGCACCAGTCCGCGCTCGGTCGCGTCATTATTGCGAATCAACAGCAGAACCAGGAGCATCCCAATGAAGGGCACAATTCCCGCGATGATCACGATGGGATCGAATGCGTGAGTTCCCGTTGCGCGCCTCGCGTCCGAAACATATCCCACCAGTTTGAAGGCGACGATTGTACCGAGCCCCGTGCCGGTGCCGCCAAATCCGCTGACCGACGCCACCGATTCGCTGCTGAACAAATCTGACGGAAGCGTATTCGCCATAATCGTGAACCCGGCATAGGTGAAAGTTACGATGGAGAACAGGGCTGCGATCGTAAAGAGATTCGTTGTAAAGATCGTCGAAATCAGCAGCGTCATTCCGATCCCGCCATAGATGATCGGGATTTTGCGCGCCCAGCCAAGAGAGACTCCGCGCCGAATCAGATATCCGGAAAACCAGCCCGCGAAAAAACTGCCCAGGTCTGCCGCGATAAATGGGATCCAAACCGCGATCAGCCCAGTTTTTAATTCAATTCCTTTCGCTACCAGATAAATCGGGAACCATTCGGTGATGAAGAAAAAGATGGGATCTGTGAAGGTCTTCGCGACAATCGTTCCCCAAGTTTGCGGTATTTTCAACAGTGTCTGCCACGACAAACGGACGCGAGTCTCTTGAGAGGAATTAGCCTCGAATTTGTCGGATGCGATCATCTCGCGCTCATCCGAACCGATGCGCGGATGCTCTTCCGGTGAGTAATACAGCCATCGCCATGCGATCAGCCAGAGAAATCCCAGAACACCGGGAACGGCGAAGGCTGGGCGCCAACCCCACCGGAAGTAAATCCATAGCACGATGAATGGCGCCACCGCGCCGCCGATCGAGGATCCGCTGTCGAACAGGGCCGTTGCCAGCGCGCGTTCGCGTTTCGGGAACCACTCCGAGACAGCCTTGGTGGCGGCTGGCCAGTTCGCCGATTCTCCTGCGCCCAGCAGGAATCGAAAGCTCGCAAAGCTGTAAAAGCCGCGGGCAAGAGACGTTGCCATTGAGACGATGGAGTAGAAAATCACTGTCAGCGTCAGTCCGCGGCGGGTGCCGACCCTATCCATGAGCCTGCCGAAAATGCTTTGTCCAATCGAATACGCCACGCGAAAGGCGATGGCCAGGTTCGCGTAATCGGAATTTGTCCAGTGGTATTGAAGCTTCAGATAAGGAGCGAGCAAGGACAGCGTCTGCCGGTCGATGTAATTGATCACGGTCGAAGCAAACAACAGTCCCCCGATCCACCAGCGCAAAGACGGGATCGGTTTTCTTGCAGTTTTCATCGGCAGGATTCAGGTGAGTTCTTAAGCTGCAATCGTAACCTGCAAGTCGCGCTCGAGTTTGTTTCGCAATGTTGGCGTCAGCATCAAGGAAGAATCCGCATCGACAAACACCGTCGTATTCGAATGACGCCTCAAGATGGAAGCCGGCGCGACGGGGCCGATTTCTCCTTCCAGACACATCCTGACGGCATTCGCCTTCCGAAGGTCAGGCACCACAGCCAGGATTTCCCGCGCTTTGAGGATCTGAAGCGGCGTCATCGAGATTGCTTGCGCCGGGACTTGGGAGATATCAGTGAACCAGCCCTCGCCGACTTGTTGCTGTCGGCACGCTTCGTCCAATTCCACGACGATGTATGGCTGTTCGGTTTCAAAATCAGCGGGAGGATCGTTGAATGCAATATGACCGTTCTCCCCAATGCCCACGAAAGCAATGTCGATAGGAGCGGACAATAAGTCGCGGCTCACTTTCTGAATCGCAGACGTCAGATCTTCGGCGTCGCCTTCCAGAAAATGATGATTCCGGATGCCGGTTTTACGAATCACTCTCTCCAGTAGATATTTCCGGAAACTGGCGGGATGCGTGACGGGCAATCCGACGTATTCGTCCAGGTGAAAGGCTTCAACTCTGTTCCAATCCAGGCCTGGCGTCTGGGTAAGAGCGTCCAAAAATTCGAACTGCGATGCCCCCGTTGCGAGCACGACTCTGCAATGCCCACGCTCGCTGATCGCGCTTCGCATGGCTGAGGCGGCTTGATCGGCCGCAGCGACCGCCAGCACTTGCCTGTTTTGGAATAAGCGAACCAGCATATGAATCCGGCATCCCGCCTCCGCCAGGTGAACTGCGCTTCATTTTCTTTGTGCTGAAGCCAGGACGGTGCGAATTATACAGGTCAAAATTTTCGTCGATTTCAGGAGATGAAAGCGCGTTCGAGTGTCCTGGCACATTGCTTCCTGCGCCCGTTAGAGCTGAGCACGCTCCAGGCGTGGCGCGAGCGCTTGTACAAACCCGAGAGCTACCAGATAAGCCGTGCCGGCGAGAACAAAAACAGGAACGTAGGAACCGGTGTGTTGCAGAATGTAGCCGACCATCTTTGAGATGAACATTCCGCTGATTGTGCCGAGCAGGGTTCCAAATCCCACGACAGACGCGACTGCGCCTCGCGGGAACATGTCGGAAGCCAACGTATAAATGTTGGCCGACCATCCCTGATGCGCTCCGGCAGCAATGGCAACCAGGCAAACTGCGAACCACGCATTGGATGTTCGTGCCGCCAACATAATTGGAGTGACCGCGAGAGCACAAATGAGCATTGCTGTCTTTCGGCTGCGGTTGACCGCCCATCCTTTTTTAATCAAGGCAGAAGAGAGCCAGCCACCCCCGATGCTCCCGACGCTTGCACCGCTGTAGATCACGAAAAGCGGAAGCGCCATGCCTTTTAGATCGAGTCCCAAATTGCGGCTTAGGAAATCGGGCATCCAGAAAAGGTAGACAAACCAGATTGGATCGGTAAAAAACTTTCCCAGTCCGACGGCCCAGGCCTGGCGCAATCTGAGCATCGTCCTCCAGGGCACTGCAACTACGGTGGCTTCCTCTGTGTCGCTGCGAATAAGGGCTAACTCCAGCGCTGAAACGCGCTTGCTGTCTTCCGGACGCTGGTAAAAAACGAGCCATGCCGCGATCCACAGCAATCCAAGAGCCCCGGTGCAGATAAATGCCATTCGCCAGCCGAATCGGAGTGTTAACCATGGAACGACAAGGGGTGTCACGATCGCCCCGACGTTCGTGCCCGAGTTGAAAAGCCCGGTCGCCAGCGCTCGTTCTTTCTTCGGAAACCATTCGGCGACTGCCTTAATCGATGCCGGGAAGCTCCCAGCCTCGCCGATACCGAGACTGAATCGGGCGACAGCAAACTGAAAAACGGAAGTCGCTCCCGCATGCGCCATGGCTGAAATGCTCCAAAAGAGCACGGCGAGAGAGAATCCCTTGCGCGTTCCGATTCGATCGATCAACTTGCCGATAAAAAGCAGACTGGCCCCGTACGCCAGTTGAAATGCAACGACGATATTGCTATAGCCTTCTTCGGTCCATCCCAGTTGTACCTGTAGGGTCGGTTTGAGCAGCCCGATGACCTGGCGGTCCATGTAATTGACCGAGGCAGCGAAAAAAAGGAGGGCGCAGATGAACCAGCGTACATTCCCAACATTCGCACCGGCCGTAGCGGATGGCGTGGAACTCGTCATTGTTTTCAGAACTTGCGGGATTGCTGAGTGACTCTACCATGCTGCACTTTCAACCAATAAGATCTTCGTGGCTACGGGCTCTGTTGGCCGTAAGTCGAGATTCCAGGTATGGTTAACGA
>JASLEQ010000009.1 GCA_030151135.1 Candidatus Sulfotelmatobacter sp.
GTTCGCGCCAACAGGCCGAGTCACTCTTCCAACCCCAGACCCTGCCCGGCATGGCGCGGCACGGTGGGTCCAGAGATCGAGCACTAAGCGGCCACGAATCGGGATACCTTTTGGAAAATCGGCCAATTTATGGCCTGAATCCATTTTTTGGGAGACTTGCGGGAGGATTGACGAGGTGGGACTTAGCCCATGGCCATTTCGTGGCCAAGCGGCCAAGTTTTGGTCGTTTCGACACTTGTTGTTGTTGTTGCCAAAACAGGCAAAACCCCGCCAGACTGCAAGCCGTTACCTGTTTCCAAAATTGTAGGGCTTCGTACCACATTGTGCTGCGCCCGCCACAGCCCAGATTCCAACTTCCAACCTATCAGTTCTGGGTGCGGAGCCCTGCGAATCAGCTGATACGTAGTCGAAAGTCACTATTTGATTAACAAACACCATTAGGATCGAGATTCTGGTAGACAGGTCAGAATCGTCTTGAACTTCTGGTTAATCGAAAGTTCCTAAGCGGTCTGCAAATCCAGATTGAAATCTCACTTCGTTACGCGGGAGCCCAGCCGTTACAGTTCGCGTCGATTTAGGCAGCGGATGTACTCTTCGTACTTACGCAACAGATCCATAGGAGCCCCCAGCGAGTGAGATGCTGTGTGACTAGTGAAAAAGGTACGCGACCCCATTCTATGCCTAAAGGCAGCAGTCGCAATGTTGATCACTTTTGTATTCGCATCGCACCTGCTGCAGGAGCGATCGGGCAACACGGCAACTTTGTGGCAGGGTGTGATTGATGCCATCGATCATCGGTGCCTCTGTACCGACTCCGGCTCATGGAGGATTATCCGCTCGACCCTTCTTCCGGAAGGTAGCTCGACTGCTTCATCCCTCGATCGAGATTTGCTGCAACTCAAGGCCGGCGACCTTCGCATCGTGACCGCGGAGCAAATGGCGACGATGCAAGCGGAAACCGCGGGGGATGAATGTGGGATTGGGCTGGTGGACCTTGCCGTTAAGCTCGACTTCGGACACGATATGGCCGCGAATTGTTACGGCTCTGGTCGGTTCCCCTGCATACAAGGCAGCCATCGCCGTGCCCTTGATCACTTGAACCAGTCCCGCCTCCAGGCTCAAGGGATCCGGATATAGGACCTCGCCGGTGAGGAGCGTCGCGCCGAATTCCACGCTCGCGATTTCAATATATGAGGAACGCTTCAGCGCCTCAAAACACTTTCTCGCGATCCCGGTGATGACCACGGAGCAGCATACGGCGTCTGTCAGAGTTTCAATTATCGCAACGGACTCAATTTGAACTCTCAGAGGGCAAGGCATTCAACGGAACCATTCTCCTGGTGATGTTTGCCGCCATAGGGATGAAATTCCTGCGGGTAAACCCCACTAGAGCGCTGGTGATTGCGGGTATCGTGCAGGGCTTTTCGAGTCCGCCGTTATGCTCCTCATAGTCATGATGACCGGCAACTCTAAGATTGGGGGCGAAAAGACCAACCGATTGCCTGCAAGAATGTTCGGGCGGAGCAAAGCCATGCTGATCTTCGCGCCCTCGCTGGCCCTCATTTGTAGCTGGGTTGTCCGCTGAGGGAGCCGCCGCCACAGAACTCCTGCCGTATTCGGTTGCACAAAGTGGGATGGTGCAGGCAGCAGTAGCACACAATCTTCACGCGATCCCTATTGGTAATTCACTTTCATCAGCGATGTCCGGCTGAAGGAGCGATACCCGGTACCGCTGCGAGGCCATGGAGGCGGACAGACATCCGGAGTAGCTCAGCGCCGGACGCCACTGCTCAACTTCTCTTGTCGCCTAAGGTCCGAGTGAAAAAAGCTGTTTCCGATGGCCTGAGAGGGCGCGATGGGATCGCCAGGACGCGATTCGCCTCTGCCCAAAAGTTCGCCACCGAAAATCGATATCCAGCTCAAGACCACTGTTACCGCACAGCCTACCAAGCCTGTGAAGAAGGTGATCTGAAGAACTCGAATCAGAAAGATTTCAACCCTGAGCATTGCCTCGAAACCTCCGGAATTCCGTCGATTCCATTCACAATGGATCGAGACAGCGAGCGGCAAGAAGCGCCCTTCGATGAGGCGAGCCGAATGACAGCGTATGGCAACGTCGGTTGCGGCGCAAGTATACAAAGGTATAGTTGCGCACCCCCCCTATTCGTCGCCTAGATTGCATATAACCCGAGCAGGGCTACACACCACCATCTGGCGAACGTGGCCGTTCTTCCAAGTGGGCTATGCATCGTACCCCCGATGCGATAGCAGCGCGTTCATCGTTCGATCTTGATACAGCTCTTGTACGCAACGTACCAAATAATCCAGAACCGGAGGAGCTACACGATGAAGTCCATTGTGCGGCGAAGGGATTCTCTATCCTTCGCACAGAAGCTTTCGCGATTGGCCGAGCGCTGGCGTCAACCCGAGTGGAGGCGCTATGGAGCAACGATTTTTGCCGGCAAGCTTGCTGGTGTTGGCTTGACCCTTGCGATCATGGCAGGCGTAACGGGCTTGCTGTTTGCCAAGGTCTACGCAGCAGACACTACGCTCAAAGCCGCCGACGTTGTAAATCCAGTCAATACCGCGTGGACACTGGTCGCGGCGTTCCTCGTCTTCGGGATGCAGGTCGGCTTCACGATGCTGGAAGCGGGCTTCTGCAGATCTCGTGAAACGGTCAACGTGCTGATGGAGTGCATCGTCGACACGTGTCTGTGCGGAATCCTGTTCTACGCCATCGGCTTCGCGTTCATGTTCAGCCATGGCAATGGCTTCATCGGATATCACTGGTTCTTTCTGCAAGGTGCGCCGGAGACCTACGAGTCCACTGGCGTAGCGTTTCTTGCTGTGTGGATCTTCCAGTTCGCGTTCGCTGACACCTGCTCCACCATTACCTCAGGCGCGATGATTGGCCGCACCGGCTTCCTTGGCGATCTGCTTTACTCCGTGGGTGTATCGGGGTTCATTTACCCAATCATCGGTCACTGGGCTTGGGGTCCGGACGGATTCCTAGCAACCATGGGCGCCTCTGGCAATTTCCTGCCGACGCTTGGGCAGAGTTTCCACGACTTCGCTGGTTCCACAGTTGTACACACGATCGGCGGCTTCATTGCACTTGCCGGTTCGATCATTCTTGGACCGCGTCTTGGCCGCAAATTCAAGCGCGACGGCGGCGCTCCGATGCTGCCACACGATCTGACGATTGCGGCGTCCGGCGGATTGATCCTCTGGTTCGGCTGGTACGGTTTCAATCCCGGATCAACGCTTTCGGCTATGGACTTTGCCGGCATCGGGCGCGTCTCGGCAAACACGACCCTCGCTGCATGCGCGGCCGGCCTAACCGCGATGATGTACGCCTACTTCATGACGAAGAAGTGGGACGTGGGCTTCACGGTAAACGGCTTCCTGGCAGGCCTGGTGGCCATCACTTGCCCTTGCTACTGGGTCAGCCCTACCGGTTCGATCCTTCTTGGCGGAGTTGCGGGCGTCTTCGTATGCATGGGTGTTGAGCTTCTCGAGTGGCTCCGCATCGACGATCCGATCGGCGCCGTTCCAGTGCACGGGTTCTGCGGAATCTGGGGAACGCTGTCGTTGGGCTTGTTTGCCTGTGGCAAATACGGAGCTTCCGGTCCCACGGGTCCGGATAATTCAGCCCCGCTCGCCGGGCTGTTTTATGGCGGAGGCTGGACGCTTCTGAAGGCGCAGTTTATTGGAAGTGCGATCGTCACGGTGTCCACCTTCGCCGTGGCACTCGCGCTGATGTATCTGGTCAATCTAACCGGCACACTTCGGGTATCTGAGGAAGGAGAACTCTACGGACTCGATCTCCACGAGCATGGCATTTCGGCTTATCCCGAGTACGTCATCTCCTCCCTGGCCGCTCCGACTGGAACTCCCAAGGATCTGACGGTGTCTGCTCCGGCGTACGAGGCGAGAGTACTGCGAACAGCACCTGGGCAAGACTGATCGACACTAGAAAGAGGAGTTCATGACGAAGATCGAAGCCATCATCCGGCCGAACAAATTCGATTCGGTCAAAGAGGCTCTGACCAAACTTGGTATCGATGGTATGACCGTGTCCGAAGTACGAGGACACGGTCGCCAAAAGGGCCACACAGAAGTGTTTCGTGGACGAGAGTACGATGTTGACCTGCTTCCCAAAGTCAAGATCGAACTCGTAATGCACGAAGATCTGGTTGAAAAGGCCATGGAAGCGATCCAGGGAGCGGCGTACACCGGCAAGATCGGTGACGGGAAGATTTTCCTATACAGAGTAGAGGGAGCTCTTCGCATCCGCAACCAGGAGCGTGATGTAGCCGCCCTCTGAGCACGCCAGAAAGCAGACGAACGCGACAATTCGGGTCAGGCTTATCTAAACCCGCAACTACTCCTGATCCGAATGCCGTGTCTGTGGAATATGCAGTTCTTCGGAGATTCCGCAAATGTCCGCAATTTCTCCTACTCCCTCTTTCGATCCCGGTCCGGTGCGCCCGTGGTGGAAGGACAGTTCGGGGCTGACTGAGTATCTGCGCGAGGTCAGCCTATTTCTCCGAAACTTTCGTTCACGTCTGAAAGTCGGCGAACACTCAAGATCGCCACTTCGCCTGATTCGGTTTCAACTTGATCAGGGCACGATCTGGTGCGATTGGGTCGCGCGCGATCCCGATCCTTGGGATTCAGGGTTGCCCGAACGAGTGGGTAAACGCCATGCATCTCTGCAGGCGCTGAAGGATGCCATCGAAACCAGGTCTCTGATATTTAGAAGTGTTCAAGGCGCCGATTATGCTCTAATACGCGTCTATCGCCGTACTCCAGAAGATTCTCTCGAGACAGTTATCTTCGGGAGTCTGCGGCGCAACGAGGGAGCATTTCGTCACATACATTCGCTCGCGATGCGAGCAAAACTTCTCGGCTTCCGATTCAGGCTGGAAGAGCAAATTCTTCACGCCCTGCACCCAGAAGATCAGATATAGCTCAAGGCCTGACGGGCCGCTTGGGAGCCCAAGATGGAAATTGCACAAGCTGGCACATTTTGACGAGGTCAGCCAGCGATTCGGCCTGCATACCCTCCATCACCTTACGCCGATGCACTTTGACCATGATCTCGCTGATTTCCAGTTCGGCAGCGATTTGCTTATTCAGTAATCCTGCCGTCACCATGCTCATGATCTGTCGCTCTCGTTCAGTCAGTGCATCGATCCGTGCCTGAATTCCGGTTACGAGAGCCTGTTGCTTTTGGCGCTCCGCATCGGCAATGAACGCCTGGGTCACAGCCTGCAGGAGTTCCTGCTTCTGAAACGGTTTAAACAGGAACTCGATCGCGCCGGATTTCAGGACTTTGCGAACCATCGGCATGTCGCCGTGTGCGGTCATAAAGATGACAGGCAGTTCGCAGCCGGATTGCGCCAATTCGTCTTGAAACTCCTGCCCGCTAGTTCCAGGAAGGCGCGCGTCCAAAATGATGCAGCCGGCGAGATCCTTTCCAAGTACAACCCGGAACTCCTCAGCTGATCGGTAGCACATTGTCTGTATGCCAACCGCGTCCAACAAGTTCGACAAGCCTTCACAGATCGAAGGGTCGTCGTCGATGATGTGAACGGTCTGGTCGCAAGTTTGTACTTTTACGTCGCTGCCCGTCATACTGTGATCGGAATCGTAAACTGAACGATTGCCCCTCCACCTACGCCATTCTTCACGGTGATGTGGCCGTTGTGCGCTTCCACTATGCTACGGCAGATCCCCAATCCAATGCCGGTTCCGTGTTTCTTTGTTGAAAAGAACGGCTCGAAGATATCGCGCATGAGCTCCGGTTCAATTCCGGGCCCTGTGTCCGCTACGGTGATGACGATCTCTGTTTTCGCGCTTATCCCTCTCGAAGTCGTGATCGAGAGTACCCGCTCACCGGACGACTGGGCCATCGCGTCGATCGCATTATTCGCCAGATTGATGATGGCTTGCTGAATCTGGATGGGATCGATCTGCGCCCTGGGCAGCTGTTCTTCGAGACGAAGTTCGATCTTCACTCCCTTCTGGATGGCTTCATCGCGCAGCAAACGCGCCGACTCTTCGATCAATCCATTGACATCGTTTTCGGCGCGCAGCTGCTCATCCTCACTGAAGAGAGATCGCACCCGCCGGACGATTGCTCCAGCCCGGGTGCTTTCCTGCACGATCTTTTCCGCCGATGTCGATACCTTTTCGAGATTGGGAGGATCGCACTTGGCCCACTCGAGGCACGCATGCGCATGAGTTACGAGTGCCGTCATTGGCTGGTTGAGCTCGTGTGCAATCGAGGCGGCAACCTCAGACATGCTCAAGGTGCGGGTCACGCGTGACAGATTCTCCTGGCGGCGCTTCAGCGACTGCTGCTCTCGTTGATGCTCTTCGATGTCAATGTGAATGCCGTACCAGCGCTCAATTTCTCCATCGTCTGAGCGCTGAGGGAAGGCACGGATCAGAAACCATCGATAACCCGAGACGCCAAGTACTCGCGCTTCGACTTCAAATGAGTTTCCCGACTCCCTCGCCTGTTTCCACGCTTCAACGAGGTTATAGGCATCCCGAGGATGAATCGACCTGAATAGCAGGTCACCCACCAGGACTTCTCCGGGACTGCCCAGGAATTCGCGCAGGTTCTGATTCACATATTCAATCGAGCCCTGTGCATCTGCACGCCAGATTTGCTGCGGAATGGCCTCAGTTAGCAGACGGAGTTGGCGTTCGCTCTGCTGGATCTCTCTATTCGAGCGCTCGAGTTCGGCGGTCCGTTCATGTACGCGCATTTCAAGTTCATCGCGGGCTTGTCGCACCTGACTTTCCACCCTCTTTCGTGCGGAACTGACGAAACTCATCGCGATCGCGAAAATGATGAACGCGGCCAGAAAGCTCTGCGATTCCGTAGCGACAGTGATTGAGTAGAGCGGAGGAATGAAGAAGTACGTAACCAGGAATGATGATAAGACCACTGCCATCAGCCCGGCGATGCGTCCGCCAAACCAGGCACTTCCCATGATCGCCCCGAAAAAGAGAAACACAAACGGATAATCGATCCAGTCCTGGAGAGGAAACGTCCACAGCAGGGCTACCAGTACGAACGACACTGCAATTCCGAAGGGCTTTAAACCGTATTCATAGGCAGATTCTAAGAAACACCGCGGCTCC
>JASLEQ010000028.1 GCA_030151135.1 Candidatus Sulfotelmatobacter sp.
CCCACGGCCATCTGCAACTCTTCGGCCGCAAGAAGAACATGATCGTCACCGAGGGTGGGAAGAATATCTATCCGGAAGACATCGAAACGGTTTTCGACGGCTTGGCGGTCAAGGAATACGCGATCTTCGCTGCGAACTATATCTGGCCGAAGAAGGAACTCGGCAAGGAGTCGCTCGTATTGGTTCTGCGGCTGGAGCAGAATCAGAAATTGGAACCTGCCTTGCTGGAAGACATCGCGGCGCGCAATCGCAAGCTGCCCGACTTCAAGCGAGTCGGTGGATATCTCGTCTGGGATAAGGACTTTCCGCGAACGGCCTCGATGAAGATCAAGCGGCAGGTGCTGGCGGAAGAGGTCAGCAAGTCTGTGGAACGTTCGGCCGTATCGCAGGTGTGATCGAAAACGGACTTCTACTTGGGGCGAAGCTATCTCGCAATCGTGAATCCCGCTGCCGGAGGAGGGAAGAGCTACAAACTCCTTGGGCCGGCACTCGACCGTCTGCGGGGCGGCGGCATTGATGTTGAAATTGCGAACACGTCCGCATCGGGTGACGCTACTCGAATCACCCGCGAAGCTTATGGACGCGGCATCCGCAACTTCATCGCGGTTGGCGGAGATGGCACTTCCTACGAAGTAGTCAACGGACTTTTCCCCGAATCGATCGGCAAGGAACCAGCGCGCTTGGGATTTCTTCCGCTCGGCACCGGCAATTCCTTCCTGCGCGACTTCAGCAACAAAGGCGTTGAGTACGCACTCGAATCGATTCTCGCGGACCGTTCTCGCCCCTGCGATGTTTTGCGGCTTCGGCATCGCGCCGGCACGATCTACTACATTAATTTGCTCAGTTTGGGCTTCTCCGCCGATGTCGCTACTTTGCGGGCGAGGCGATTTGCACATTGGGGAGAACTTGGATATTTCACATCCATCTTCTTAACTCTGGCCCGCTTCAACCGGCGTCCGTTTCCCCTACGAGTAGAGTCTCAAGATAATTTTGATGACCGGCGGTGCCTCTTCATTACATTCAACAATAGCAAATTCACTGGTGGCACGATGATGATCGCTCCTAACGCTGAGGTCAATGATGGCTTGATCGAGTATGTCCGGTGGGGACCAATCGGCAGGCTGGGACTGATCCGCAACCTTCCTGGGCTCTATGACGGCACGCACATTGAACATCCTCTGGCCGAGCGGAAAGGTGTGAAGCGTGTGGAATTCAAACTCGATTGTCCAGTCGATGTCATGGTCGATGGCGAGGTTTTATCGCTACATTGCGAGGAACTAGATGTGCTTCCGGGCGCGCTGACCGTGGTTGCCTGAAACCCGTGATATAAGAAAAGTCATGTCTGAGGAGCGGCGAAAGAAGAAGCGTGAGCGCGAAGAGGTTAAACAGAGCAAGGCAGGGAAGGGGCTCGTCTACGGGGTCATACTGATTTTCTTTGCCGGTGCCTTTTTCGGCGGCCGCTATTACAAGGACCATAAATACGATTCCTTTGCCCAATGCCTCACTAATAAAGGGACGAAGATGTACGGGCTTTATTGGTGCCCTCACTGCGCGGATCAGAAAGAAATGTTTGGCGCATCATTTCGAAAAATTGACTACGTGGAATGCGCTTTCAAAGATAAGCCAGGAGAGTTGGCTCCAGCCTGTAAAGCGGCTGGCGTAAAGCTTTTTCCTGCCTGGCAGTTCGGAAACGAGCCACCCAAGGAAGGCGTACTGTCGCTCGACGCCTTGAGCGGCAAAACCGGGTGCAGCTTGCCGTGAGAGCCCCAGCGCCTGGGAAATCGGTCCTGTTGATACTTGTTGCGGTTCTCTCGGTGATCGGCGTCATCCTCTCGGGCGTTTCCTTGCAACGGCACTATGCGAAGTCGGCCACCAACTTCTGCGACTTCAGCCAGAAGTTCAGCTGCGACATTGTGAACCGCAGCGAATACTCGGAAATCCAGGGGATCCCAGTTGCTGGCATTGGCGTGGCTGGTTACGCGGTGCTGTTCGTTCTGTCCACACTCTGGAGATCGCGGCCAGATACTCCGAGCCGTCTGGTAGTCGCATCGCTCGCGGGACTCGGGTTCGCCCTGTACTTGAGTTATGTCGAGGCATACGTGCTGACCACATGGTGCATCTTATGCGTCGGATCGCTCGTAGTGATCTTTCTGATCAGCGTGCTATCCGTTGCGGTGAAGGTCAAAAGTCGCGCCGCATGACCGATCTGTCGATTATCCTAGGAATCTATTTCGCCTGAATGGAAGAACTCCAGAAATCTGAAGCGGCAATACCGCCCGTCGCGGCAGGAGCAATCCGTGTGGAGGCAGCCACGGGGGACTTGCGACTGCACGAATTTCAGAGCCGAATCTTCAAGAACACCCGCTTTCTTCGGGTCTGGCTGCCGCCCGGCTACGATCAAGGCGAAAATTCCCAGCGCCGTTACCCGGTGTTCTATTTGAACGACGGCCAGAATCTTTTTGAGCCTGCGATTTCTTTTACCGGAGTGGAATGGCAGGTCGACGAAACGGCAGACCGTCTGATCCGGGAAGGCGCGGTTCCGCCAATGATCTTCGTTGGCATCGACAATGGTGGGAAGGATCGGTTCCGCGAATATATGCCGCATCGCTCATTGCAGCCCATGATGTTACGTGTTCAGGGTCGCAACTACCCCAATTTTCTCACCAGGGAAGTCATGCCGTTCATCGAGCGAAACTACCGGGTGGCAACCGGACCCGAAAACACAGGCCTCGGCGGGTCTTCTCTTGGTGCTCTGATTTCGCTGTACACCGCGGCTGTGCAGCCTGGTTTGATTGGGCGCTTACTACTGGAAAGCCCCTCCCTCTGGGCTTCGAATCGGCAGATGATGCGTGAAAGGCGGCAGGTCCAGCAATGGCCCGAGCGTGTGTTCCTTGGCACGGGAACGGCGGAGGCAGGCAGGGAAGACAAAGACCGCAGCATGGTTGACGACGTGCGCGAACTGGCCTCCATTTTTCGGCGCAGCGGGTTGAATGAGAATCGGTTCCGGCTGGTCGTTGAGGAAGGAGCAACGCATCACGAATCAGCTTGGGCGAAGCGATTTCCAGACGCCCTTACATTCTTGTTCGGTGACCGCGGGCAGTAGCTCAAACCTGGACGAGGCTGACCTTCCCTGCCGCTCCTGGATTCTTCAGTGGGCCTTCTAACAGCGCCGCATTTCGGATTCTGTAAGCGAGAGCCATCATCGCTAAGACCGATAACTGCACATGCGTCCACTGGGACAGAAAGCCAACTAAGGGAAGGACGTAGGCGAGATAAAGAAGAATTCCGATATTCGATGCGATCGTGGCATTCCCTTCGGAAAGAAGCCAATCTGCAAGAAGTAGAAATGCTGGGGCAAGGACAACCAAATCATAGACGGTAAGATGGGGCGCCACGAGTATTGTCGCAAAGAGCAGTGAGGAAGATCGAAGCCTCCATGACTGCGAGCGATTCCAAACCTGGAGTGTCCAGACGACCACGAGAGCGGCCGTAATTACATACAGCGGAATGGAGATCGACTTCCAGGGAATCAGCATCGACCAGAACGTCCGCAGACAGTGCGTTTGATAGGGCCGGGGCTCCAACGCATTGACTGTCTCGCGAACGTGCCATAATGCACGAATCCATGTGAGGAATGGCTGCTCACCGTAATACAAAACTCCGGTCGAAAGTTCAGCAACGGCGCTGAATATTGCCCCTACCGTTGCCTGCCACGCCGATGAAGACAACAGCAAGATAGCGGCGACTACCGCGAGCTGCGGCTTGAAGACCAGCAATCCAAGAGATACTCCGGCCCAAAAATTCGCTTTTCTGCGAAAACACAAAATAGCGACCGTGAAGGATGCCAGTGCGAGGGCTGACGTCTGTCCCCAAACGATGAGATTGAAAAAACCGGGGAAGGCGGCGGCTAGCAGCAAAATCGTGCTGCCGTGTTCAGTCAAATTTGGACAGAGACGCCAGACGCAATAGCTACATGCAGCATAGATGAGAAGAGAAAGTACCCACCATAGAGCGAGGGCTTCCAGGTAAGTGAGGCGCGCGAAGGGGGCAAACAATAGCGAGACTTGTGGCGGATACAGGGGGAGATATCGAATACCGGCTGCGGATGGAACTCTCTGTGCGGCCAGACTTGCCTGCGCAGTCATATCGTACAACAATGCCCCGCGTTGATGAAGGGCAAGTGAGCCCAGGGTGTAGAAGTGTAGGAAGTCCGTCCCCTTGAGATTTCCGTTGCGATCTCGAAGGCCCGGGCACGAAATCACCCACGCGTACA
>JASLEQ010000336.1 GCA_030151135.1 Candidatus Sulfotelmatobacter sp.
AGATGGGGCTGTGGTGCATCCTGTTCTTGACATTGTCTACTATGTCAATGGGCCAAGCCGTATATGGGAACATCCTGGGTTCCGTAACCGATGCCAGCGGAGCCGCGGTGGCCAATTCTGGGGTGACGATCACGGATGTGGATCGTGGCCAGGTATATACGACGACGACAAATGCCAGTGGAAATTACGAACAGACTCATCTGCTCGCGGGGCATTATAAAGTCACCATCAACGCTCCCGGATTCGCGCCTTTCGAGGCAACCGCCGAAGTTCAGATCGATGCCTCCACTCGGGTGGACGCTCCCCTCGGAGTTCATGGCGGATCTACTCAGGTGACCGTCACCGGCGAAACTCCGCTGCTGAAGGTGGACCGCGCCGACGTCAGTACGACCTTGACGACGGATGAACTCGGCAGCTTGCCAATTTTGAATCGGAACCTTACGCAGATGCTCCTGGTCACGCCAGGTACCCAGTTGAACGACTGGAACCATGCCGCCGCTGAAAACCCGCAAGGCGGTTATCAGATCGATGTCAATGGCCAGCAATTCACGGGCAATGGATTCCTGCTCGACGGCACGGAAAATGAAAGCGCGATCCTGGGAATTGCCGTCATCAACCCCAACATCGATTCGCTGCAGGAATTCAAAGTCACTACCAGCGACTACGACGCCCAGTTCGGATCTGTTTCGGGCGCGCTCATGCAGGCCACCACGAAATCCGGAACAAATCAGATTCATGGATCTGCATTCGAGTATCTACGCAACGACTATTTCAATGCGAAAGATCGGTTCTCTGGACTCACACTGCCATTACGCTGGAATCAGTTCGGCGCATCGCTGGGTGGACCGATCAAGAAAGATAAACTCTTCTTCTTCAGCGACTATCAGGGAACTCGCCGCCGCCGGGATAGCACCGCGATTGTCAATGTCCCCACCGCAGCCCAACGGAGCGGAGACCTCACTGCGTTCCTCGGGGACTACATCTGCAGCGACGGAACTACTTCGCCAACGGGTTGCGGAGCCTCTGCCGTAATGGTCCCTACCACCGAAGGAGGCACCACTGCAGCCCGGGCCGGCATGGTCTTCGATCCAACAACTGGCGACATCAACGGTGCGGGTCGGAAAGCAATCACTACCGCGGGCCAGCCCAATATGATCACGGTCCCAACGGCGGTGACCAACATCCTGAATTATCTGCCTCTTCCCAATACCGGAGACGGTGCGCTCTTTAACAACTATATTGCCAGCGGCAGCGAACACTTCGATGGCGATCAGGTGGATGGCCGGGTCGATTACACCTTCTCCGAAAAGCTTCACTTCTTCGGCCGCTACACTCTCGCAGACTTCACACTTTCGGCCCCGGGCGCCTACGGTACCGAGGCTGGTGGACCGGGTTTGAACGGGATCTATTTTGCCGGTAGTTCTCTGGATCGCAATCAGAGCATTGCGCTCGGAGCAACGTACACAGTAAGTCCTACGCTCATTACTGACGTTCGATTTGGCTTCTATCGCTACCGAATCCGCGTACAGCCCAACGGAGTCGGGACGACCCCGGCGACGGATGCCGGTTTTCCTGGACTGAACCTGGGCACTCCCGAAACCAGCGGCATGCCGGCGTTCTACATCGGAGGAGTAGCAGGTTTCAACATCGGGTACGCCTTGGGAGTAAACCAATGCAATTGCCCGCTGAAAGAAACCGAAAATCACTTCCAGTGGGTCAACAACTGGATGAAGACGCTCGGCAACCACAGCATCGTCTGGGGCGCCGATATTCGGCGTGCCCAGCAACAGCGTATTCCGAGTGATTCTCACCGTTCCGGCGAGATGAGTTTTGGCGACAGCCTGACCGGCAGTTCCGACATCGACCAGATCACCGGAGGTTCCGTCACCACAGGCGCCGCTCTCGGTGCTTTTTTACTCGGCGATGCGGGCAGCTTTTCCCGCTACGTCACCGGAAATGGCTACCACCCGGGTTTACGGCAGACACGGCTCTTTTTCTATGCGCAGGATACCTGGAGAGCCACCAAGAAACTCACCGTCACGTATGGCATTCGCTATGAGAACTATCTCCCGCAGACTGCAGCGAGTCCAGGCGGAGCGGGCAGCTTCGATCCAAATACGGGGAATGTTCTTGTCGCAGGCATTGGAACGGTCCCGCTGAACATGGGAGTAAAGCCATACAACCTCGGATTCGCTCCTCGGATTGGTATTGCTTACCAGGCCATGGAGCACACTGTTGTTCGCGCCGGATATGGCCGCAGCTTCACCCCGGCAGGTCTGGGCGCAGTGTTTGGGCAGGCACCTGACTACGACCCTCCCATCACTCTCCCGGAGCAACTCACAACGCCCAACAGCTATGTTCCGGCATTCAACTTACTGACGGGCCCGGGCCCCGTTCCCACGGCGCCAGTCAGCACCAACGGAACATTCCCGCTTCCAGGAGATCTCAACGTCTATTACTTCTTCAATCCACCCAGTGCCTATCGAATTCCCCTGGCGGATTCGTGGAATCTCACCGTGCAGCATGCATTTTCCTCAACCTTGACGGCAGAGGTCGGCTACGTCGGCAATGTCGGGCGGCATTTATTCGTAAACCCGAACGTCAATCAGGCGGCGCTCGATCCGAACTGCGGCCCTTTGCCCAATGGCGACAACAGCTGCTACGACTGGAACGTTCGCCGGCATTTCTACCAGCTCTTCGGATTGGCTCAGGGGATTTACGAAACCTGCAATTGCGATAACTCGAGCTATAACGCGATGCAAGTCAAGGTGCAAAAGCGCGCCAGCCGCGGCTTGGATTTCCTGGTCACTTATACCTATGGCAAAGCCATGGCCAATACGGAAACTGGAAGCCCCTTCGGCAACGCGTTGGACTGGTGGCAAGATCACGGTCCGGCGAATTACGATCGCACCCACACTCTTACGGTCAGCCACGTCTGGCAGATACCCTATGGCCACGGGCGCAAATTTACTTCCGGCAACCGAGCCATGGATCTCGTTCTCGGAGGTTGGGATTTCTCTGGCATTACCACATGGGAAAGCGGCCTGCCGTTTACTCCCGTGCTCACCTACAACCCCAACGCACAGGCTGATCTCGCGCAATATAGGCCCGATCAAATCGGAAATCCGCATGTCGCGAATCCCAGCGCCAATCTCTGGTTCAATCCGCAGGCGTACGGAGTTCCTCAAGATGTCGGACGCCAAGGTGATGTACGCCACAATTCGCTCCGGGGCCCAGGCCTCGCCGACTTCGATCTGTCGCTCGGGAAAGTATTTACCATTCGTGAAGGCAAGACCTTGGAGTTCAAGTGGGAAAACTACAACGCCTTCAATCATGTGAACCTTGTGAATCCCAACAACACGGTGGACTCGCTTGGAGCGGGGACCATCACCGGTGCTGCGAGCATGCGCCAGATGCAATTCGGATTGCATTTCCGCTTCTAGGAAAAAAGAGGCCAGCCTTCGAGTTCAGCGGCTGGCCTCACCGATTTTC
The DNA here is from genome assembly GCA_030151135.1 of Candidatus Sulfotelmatobacter sp. Next base: position 3,493 of record JASLEQ010000336.1, read on the forward strand.
CGAGTGAGCTTGTCGTAAAATTCCTGCTCCATTGGTTGCATCCAGTCTTTATCGTCGTTGAATCGTCATTCCGTTGATTTGAGGTCCTATTGCATGAATTCAAAACGTCTGCTGTGGAGCGCTTTCTTTATCGCGGTACTCGCAGTCCTCGCCTCCCACGCTCAGAAGGCCGAGCCCAATCCTGAACCAGACAGCCGCTACAAGGTAGATATCCTTATAGTGGTTGGCCATCCGGACGACGACATCGAAGTTGCAGCATACGTCGCCAGGATGATTGAACAACAACATAAGACAGCCGCGGTCGTGTATGGCACTCGTGGCAATTCCGGTGGCAATGCCGTCGGCCAGGAACAATCGAAGGCGCTGGCCGACCTGCGCGAAATGGAGGCCCGCCACTCGCTCGCGTCCTACGGAATCACGAACGCTTGGTTTCTTCGCGGTTCCGATACTCCCGGCGGCGACGTTCTTCATTCCCTGGAGGTATGGGGACACGGTCAGGCCCTCGAGCAGGTTGTTCGCTTAGTTCGCATCACCAGACCGGAAGTCATCATGACGTGGATGCCGAACTACGTTGTCGGCGAGAACCATGATGACCATCAGGCTGCCGGCGTGTTAGCCACGGAAGCCTTCGACCTTGCGGCCAATCCTTTGTCGTTTCCCGAGCAGGTTGAAGCGCCGCGCAATCGTTTGGGCATCAACAACTACGGCGAAGGTCTTCGTCCATGGCAGCCCAAGAAGATTTACTACTTCACTGACGCCATCCATTTCGATTTCCTGAAAGGCGCGGGTCCAGAGTATCCAACCAGTGACATGTCTCCATCGAGAAAGGTCCCGTATTCGCGCGTTGCAGCTGACGCGTGGGGCTATTACAAGACACAAAACGACTTCACCGACGCACAGCTTAAGGAGTTCAGCGAAATGCCGGTGCGCCTCATCCTCGGAAAGTCTCTGGTTGGCGGCACAACGACGGGGGATGTCTTCGAAGGAATCGCCTCGAATCCTATCTCGTATGTTCGTTCTCGAGGCTACGAGCCTGTTTCTGCCGACTTGAGTCTGGAACTCGGAGGCCCATGGTCTTTCTACCGGAAATTTTGGGCTTCCCACAATATCGAACACATCGGCAAACTTTATGCGCCGGAAGCGCAGGTCGCCCCCGGCGAAACCCTTTGGGTGCCTTTGATCATTCGCAACGATACGGATCAGAAAGCAGAAGTGACGCTGCATTCGACCTTACCAACCGGATGGTCGCAGCAGCCGAATGCCACCTTGTATGCCGTGGGCCCGCACGATTCCTATTCCGTCCAGCTCTTCATCACCCCTGCGGCGTCGCACAAAGGCACGTGGCAAAATCTCAACTGGGATGCCGAGAGCGGCGGAAAGAAAATCGGCAGTGTCAGCCTGCATGTCGATGTAGTGTCCAACGGTCTGCCGCAGTAACGCGTCAGATCTTGATGAGCTTCGCGACTTGCCTCATGGCTCGGACAGCTTCCTCAGGAATTCTTCCGGAAGTGTCCGGCGAGAGGTTCAATAACAGATTCGCGTTTCGTTCCTTGCAAGCACGATAGGCATCGGCAATCACTTGTGGGTCCTGTGTTTTGAAGCCCTCCCGCCAGAACCAGCGATGCATCGGCGGCATCGGGGCATACGGAGGCCCTGTAGGAATCCAGGACTCCATTGGCAGGTAGCGCATTTTACCGTCCATCTTGATCTGCGGATTATGCCCCTCAGGCGCTGGAAGCGTGTCTTCACCATTGATGACATCCGTCGGCCAGCTGGCCTGCTCGCAAATCCGACCCAGATTCCGGCGGCTCTGGTAGAACGCCTGATTCATTACGACGATGCACTCCGGACTCTTTGACTTGATCAGCCAGTAAAGCTCCCACCGCTGTTCCTGCGAAATTTTCCACGTGATATCCAGCAACTGGTACGCCGGTGTTCGATAACGATCGTGCAGTTCCGTCAGTTGATGCTTGATCCGCTTGTAGTAATTCTCCTGCACCGGCGCATCCCAATCGAATTTTCCCTCGTTATGCGGATCAAGGATGCAGTAGTAGAATCCCGGCCGTAACCCGTATTCTTTGCAGGCCGCCATGAAGGCGGCGACTACGTCCGTTTTGTTCCCGCTGGCACCTATGTCGTAGTCATAGCCCTCTGAATCCCACAGGCAAAACCCGGACATGTGCTTTGCAGTCAGCACAGCGTAACGGGCGCCAAGATCGCGGGCCACACGGATCCATTGCCGCACATCAAGATTCGTCGGGTTATACGTGCTCGCGGGAACGTTGCCAGTCTCATAATCATTTCCGGTGAATGTATTCATGCTGAAGTGATAAGAAACTCCGAACTGCATTTGCTCGAAGCGGGCCAGCGTTCGCGTGCGGTGCGTCGCCGGCTCAATGGCCATATTCGTTGAGGCGGCGAGGGGACGGATAAGCCGATTGCTCAAAGCGCCCGCTGCTAAAGCGGCCGAGCCGGCGAACAGATCACGACGATTCATATCGACAACTCCACTGGCTTAAGACGCCGTAAGATCCCCTTCCGGTCCCGCGGCCGGATCGGAGAGTCCTGCGCGACCAATGACGAGCCACATCCCTGTACATGCAATAGCGACCGCCGCTCCTGATCCCAGGGCTGCCATCCAGCCGTAGTGCTTCACGATAATTGGCACCAACGAAGTGGAAACGATTCCTCCCAGAATCCCGGCTGTATTCATCACGCCCGAAGAAGCTCCAGCATGTTCTCCCGAAACGTGCAAGGCGGTCGCCCAAAAAGCAGGCTCCGCAAAATACAGGAATCCGACGCTTAGGCACAGGGCGGCAACTGATCCAATTCGATTCTCCGCGCGCGCCGCGACAAACAATAAGATGCCGGAAAGTCCGTAGCCCAGCATGATTACCGACCGTGCGCCAGCCACACGGCCGTTCTTCGCCGTCAGATGATCACACAGCCATCCCCCGGCTGGCGTGCAAACCGCCGCCGTCAACCATGGCAGGCTGGCCACGAGGCCGCCATTCAAAATCGTGAAGCCACGAACTTCAACCAGATAGAGATAAAGCCAGAATACAAAGATGAAGAGTACATAGCCTTCGCACGTATAACTCAACGAAAGCAAAACGACGTTGCGATCGGTCAGTAAGCGTCGAAGCGCTACTGATTTCTCGCCGAGTCTAGCTTTAGGGAGCCCGCCCATAATTTTCTCGAGCTCGACTCCGCCCACCAATCTGTGTTCCCTTGGATGATCCGTAACGCTAAGACGCCACACCAGCGCCAGAATGAGCGCTGCTAGAGACGTTATATAAAATGAGGCGCGCCACCCTACACGCATCAGCAGCCACGACTCCACTGGCGAAGTGACCGCGGCTGCGATCGACGCCCCGGCAATCATGATCGAGTTGCCGAACCCGCGCTCCCAAATGGGAGTCCAATTTCGGATGGCGCGGGCCCCCACTGGAAAAGTCGCCGCTTCTCCCGCCCCCAGCAAAAACCGCAAAACCCATAACGACGAGAGTGTCGCATACGTACCCACGAAGAGCTTGCCGGGCGCAAATCCGGTCAGAGCCGACGCCGCAAACCATATCAATGACGCAATCGTAAGCGTGAGCCTGGGCCCCAGCGTATCCCCCATCTGGCCTGCCGGAATCTGGAAGATGGCGTAGCCCCAGAGGAAGCTGCTGAAAACCTGCCCCATCTCCGTCTTACTCAGCGCCAACTCAGGCATCATGGCGGCTGCAGCAATGGAAATGTTCATCCGCTCCACGTAGCTGACAAAAGCAAACCCGCCAACCAGGCTGGCCACAACCCAACGGAACGAGGTATTTCTCCCAGGTTTCATCCAGAGTGATCGTTCGAGTGTAAAGGCTGGCTGCTCAGAGTGGGCAACGATTCTAGTTCGAAGCGGATCTGATCCCTGGAGATTTAGCTTGCCGGCAGCCCACAAAGTTGCGCCTCCTTGCTATAGTTTCCTGAATGAGCCGACGCTTGCGTTCCGCCTTTCTTGCCTTCGTTTTCTTCCTCGCTCTTGTCAACGCTGTCTTTGCGCAGAAAGAGACGGTAATCATCGACGCCCAGGCCCAGAGTCGTCCTTTCCCGCATTTCTGGGAACACATATTCGGTTCCGGCAGGGCCATCCTCTCGATGCGAGACTCCTATCGCGATGACCTGCGGGAGGCCAAGTCTGTCACCGCCATGCAGTATGTCCGATTCCATGCGATTTTTCAGGACGAGGTAGGACTTTACGACGAGGATGCCCAAGGTAATCCGGTTTTCAATTTTTCCTATGTCGATCAGATTTACGATGGTCTCTTACAAAATGGAGTGCGCCCATTCGTGGAGCTCAGCTTCATGCCGAAGAAGCTCGCGTCAAATAAAGACGCACTCCATCCCTTCTGGTATAAGCAGAATGTCTCTCCCCCGAAGGATTATGCGAAGTGGGACGAACTGATCACCCAGTTTACAAAACATCTCATCGATCGCTACGGCATCGATGAAGTCTCCCAATGGTATTTCGAAGTGTGGAACGAGCCAAACCTCGACTTCTGGGTAGGCAATCCGAAGCAGGCGACATATTTCGAGCTTTACGATCACACCGCCCGTGCTATTAAGTCGGTAAGCCGGAGCCTGCGTGTCGGCGGTCCTGCAACCGCACAAGCCGCTTGGGCTGATGCCTTCATTCGGCACTGTGCCGAAAACAAAATCCCCGTTGATTTCGTTTCTTCTCACGTTTACGGCAACGACAAGGCCGAAGACGTCTTCGGCACGCATGAAAATATTTCGCGTACCCGCATGGTCTGCCGTGCGGTCGGAAAGGTTCACGACCAGATTCGCGCGTCCGCCATGCCCCACCTTCCGCTGATCTGGTCCGAGTTCAATGCGAGCTACGCCAATGAGCCCGATGTTACAGACGCCGCCTACATGGGCCCTTGGCTGGCCGATACGATTCGTCAGTGTGATGGTTTAGTGGAGGAGATGTCCTATTGGACTTTCTCCGACGTCTTCGAGGAGCAGGGAGTCGTGAAAACGCCTTTCTACGGCGGATATGGCCTGATCGCAGAGGATGATATTCCCAAGCCCGCGTTCAACGACTTCGCCCTGCTTCACCGCTTGGGTGAACAAAGGCTCGCGGTATCTTCGGAAGATGTTTTAGTTACAAGACGGGCCGATGGATCCCTGGTGATCGCAGCATGGAATCTCACCGGTGTTGGAGAGAAAGGCTCACCCAAAGAAATTGACCTTCAATTCCGGAATACAACTGACGCTCAGGTCTATGTGAGCCAGGTCGATGCCGACCATGGCGACATCCATAAAACCTACGAGGCGATGGGCTCACCTCGATATCCCACACCCGCTCAGATCAGAATCCTGCGTGCTGCTGCCCAGCTTCCCGCTGCAAAAATTGAGCATATCGCGGCAGGCTCGCTTGATCTCACCATACCTCCGCATGGTCTAGTCGTGGTTGAGACCGAGCCAGGGCGCTGATCGTGCGCCCCCTAAGCTGTTGCCCTGTCGCTCCAGGTTACGCCCAGGGAATGAAGGATTAATGCATCTCCAATCGTGAGCTTGCGTGGCTGCAACAGAATCTCGAACGCATACTGCACGTGCGGCGCGCGTGTCGCGCACCAAGGTTCATGTCCTTGCACCCCCAGGCAGTGCGGACAAGCCGACGCGACATCTCCCTTGTGATGGTGCGTGAAGTCGATGTTGTTCATGGCAGTTCCCCCGCTATCTCCATCTTGCATGCGATAGAAGTCTTCGATTGGATGGCCCGCCCCGCCCAGATGCGCGTTTCTGCAGAATATTAAAGGGGAGATTACTTGAATTTCCGTTTCCGTCTTCAGCCGTTTACCGAGACGAAATTACAGGAGATTGCGCATAATGGCACTTCGCCTCGGCCATGATGTCGATCTCGCTGTGTTGTGCTCCCTGTCTCGTTGATGTGTGATTGGAATCACCAATTCTTTGCTGCGCTCTGATTGCGAATGACTTAGCTTCGCATCCACTCCCGCTTCCAGGGCCTTTTCTGACCTCGCTAGCAGATTCCCACTAGTGATCATGATTTTGCGCGTTACTAGAATGGCGACGCGCATGAATCCTAAGTGGAACGGGCAGTTCTCCTGTTTCGATCTCGTCGCGAAAACTGCGCAACGCTCGCGCACGATCGTCCGCGTGGGTGATCTTGAAGTCGGCGGCTCCGACTTCATCGTTATGGCCGGACCCTGCGCTGTCGAGTCTGAAGATCAGTTGATGCGAACGGCGGAAGCCGTATCGGACGCTGGCGCCCAGGTCCTTCGTGGAGGGGCCTACAAGCCGCGGTCGTCCCCGTACGCCTTCCAGGGCCTCGGCATCGAGGGTCTCAAGCTGCTGCGCAAAACCGGCAAATCCGCCGGACTCGCAATCGTCACTGAAGTGATGAGTGAAGACGATGTCGACCTTATCGCTGAATACGCCGACATCATGCAGGTGGGCACGCGCAGCATGGAAAACTACGCGCTGCTGGAAGCGCTTGGACA
>JASLEQ010000338.1 GCA_030151135.1 Candidatus Sulfotelmatobacter sp.
CGTCCAAGCGCGCGAACGAGATGGGGCTGCTCCGCGGATTGTTGACTGGTAGACAAAGGAATATCGTTGGACGCCGGCCGTCGGTCGTTGGGTTTTCCCTGCCAACACCCGATGACCGACGACCAGATCGCTAATGAGCTACTTCTGCCGGCACTCTCTCGGCTCGCTCCTGCTGTGCCTTGGCCAGCGAGGCTGCAATGTCGTCGAACGCCGCGATGTGCTTGTCGATGTCGGCCTCGGTGTGCTGGACTGAGATCGTCCATTGCTCATCCCACCAGTAAGGCTGAGCCATGACACCGCGGTTGACCATGCCGAACCAGTAGTGGCGCCACAGATCGATGTCGATGACGGTCCAGTCGCGATAGTTGACGATCTCTTTGGGATATAGCATCAGCGCGCCGTTTGCGCCGGCGTCGGCGATGTAGGCCTGCAATCCCACTTTGGCAATGATCTTGCGATATCCATCAGCCAGCTTTTTGCTGAGCTTATCGACGTGGGCATAGTTGTCGCGCGTGAGCACTTCGCGGAAAGTCGCGAGACCCGCCGCCATCGAAACTGGATTCGTATTGTACGTGCCGCCATGGAAAACTTTGTGCTGCGAGATCAGGTCCATGACGGATTTATGCGTGCCGAAAGCCGCGAGCGGCAGGCCGCCGCCAATCGACTTCGCGAGGCAGATCATGTCGGGAGCGACGCCGAAATATTCGCTCGCGCCGCCCCATCCGAGTTTTGCGCCAGTCTTCACTTCGTCGAAGATCAGCAGTGCGCCGTTCTTGTCGCAGATTTCGCGCAAGCCCTTCAGGAAGCCCGGCCGCGGCATGCAAAGCCCAACGTTCATGAGGATCGGCTCGAGGATGATCGCCGCGATCTGTCCCGGATTTTCCTTGAAGCGCCGTTCGACGGTGTCGAGATCGTTGAAGGTCGCGATCTTCACATTCTCAATCGCAGCTTTCGGGACGCCCAGGCCTCCTGGCACCGACGTTGGGGCATGAATGTCTCCAAAGTCTGGCGCATGGGGCTTCACACTGACCAGGGCACTGTCGTGAAGGCCATGGTATGCGCCTTCGAATTTCACGATCTTGTCGCGCCCCGTGGCAGCGCGCGCCAGACGGATCGCGTGCATGGTGGCTTCGGTACCGCTGTTGCCGAACCGGCACATCTCTACTGGAAACCGGTTGCAGATTTCTTCTGCCAGTTCCCATTCCATGTCGTGCGGCATGCCGAACATCGTGCCGGTCGACAAGCGCTTTTCGACGGCTTTCATCACCGCCGGATGGCAATGGCCCGCCATCAGCGCACCGAACGTCAGGTTGTGGTCGATGTACTCGTTGCCGTCGAGATCGCGGAACTTGCTGCCGCTGGCCTCTTTGACGAAGATCGGCCAAGGATCATAAGCGCGGTAGTTGCTGGCTACGCCAAGAGGAATGCGTTTCAGGTTTTTCTTGTGCGCCTCCGCGGACTTTGGGGTCCGGCGCTCAAAGGTCGAAAGCTCTTTCTGCAGATCGGGGTACATCGTGGTTCTCCGAGAAGCTCAAGCCGGCTGTCTGCGCGGCTATTAGATTACCGGGCAGCGTGCGCCGCCCGGCTTGGATACAGCTCTACTTCCATTCTAGAAGTAGAACTTCAATGCAAACTGCACCAGACGCGGATCGCGCGCCTGCTGCACTTGTCCAAACGTGCTGTCGCTGAAATTGCCGTCCGGATTGACGAACTGGGTTTTGTTGAACAGATTAAAAATATCGGCTCGAAACTGGAAATACTTGGCCTCAGTGATCGCGATCTTTTTCGAGACCGTGATGTCCCATTGATTCTCGCCGGGACCGCAGCAAATCGAACGAGGAGTGGTCGCAAACTGCCCCAGGGTGGGATCGGTAAACTTCGTCTGGTCCGCGTTAAAGAAATAGTGTCCGCTGACCGGACCGTAGTTATAGGTGTTGAAGGTGGTGACCTGCTTGGGATCGACCTTCTGCAGCGAGCCGTACATTTGCGGCGCCCCCGCACCCAGGAAGAACAAGCTGCTGATCAGTTCGTTATCGTCCTGCGTCTGAATGCGGATCGGAAAACCGCTTTGCAGTTGAATAATTCCCGAGAGTTGCCAGTCATCAAAGACCTTGCCGGTAAACCCGCTGTACTTGCGAACCGGAAGGTCCCACACATAGTTGATGACGAAGCGCTGCGCTGAGTTGAATAGCGAGAGAGCGCGGCTCGCCTTGTAGTCAAAGGGGTTGACCGTCTCCTCAAAGCTCGAGGCCCAGTCGAGCGACTTGCTGAAGGTGTAGGCGGCCTGCAGCTGAATTCCATGCGAGAAACGTTTTTCCAAACTTGCCTGGAAGGAGTTATAGGCTGAAGCCGCAATCGTATCTTCGGCGAAGATGTTGGTGAAGACCGGGACGCCGTCGACCGGACACCCAGTGCCGGCAGTGAAAGCCGGCTTCGTAGGATCGCAATTCGGGGAAGAATAGGGCCGCAAGCCAACAAGATTCAGAGTCTGACCGTTCGGCTGAACTACCTGCCCGTTCGGAAGATGGAATCCATTTGGCAAAACTCCAGGGGCCAGTGTCACTGAGTACTGATTGTCTTCCGCAAAGGGGCCGCAGCTTCCCGGCGCTCCGTAAGAGTTCACGTTCGCGGGATTGGCGTTCGAGAGAGAGATGATGTCGAGGCATGTCTGAGGATTCGCCGCATTGATGTCGTGCGAAGCCAGCAGGCGGTGCCCTTGCGATCCGACATAGCCGAGTTGCATGACCAGGTCACGCGAAAGCTCCCGCTGCAACGTCAAGTTATATTGCGCGGTGTATTGGGTGCGCATCTTCGGCTGGAAGTCCCCGTACAGCAGCATCGGGCGGAAACTCGACCAATCCTGCGGTGTGCCCGGGGCCGGACTTAGAATTCCGTTGAACGGATTCGGATTCACCGTCCCCGTTTGCGCAATAAACGGAGTGTTGAGGAACGTTGCGGGCAGGTAGGTGCTGCCGCCGAATGGAGGCTCGGCGCCAAACTGCTCGAGCACCAATTGCTCCATCGGGTTGTAGAACATGCCCCATCCGGTACGGATACTGGTCTTACCGTTCGCGCCGAAAACTTTGCCCAGAAGTCCACTGTTAAAGTTTGGGCTGTAGGCGAGCCCAATGCGAGGCGCGAAAGCTTTGTAGTACGTTTGAGTCAACCCGGCCTGAACACCTTTGTCGCCAGGCACCACCAGTCCGGTTGGCTGCACGCCTGCTTCGGCGCAGGTGCTGGCGCCAAACGACGCTTGCTCCGCCGCCGTCAACGTGCACGGATAGACGGTGGAATTCTGCCCCGGACGATACGTCTGCACGTGATGCAACACGTCGGTCAGTGGAGTATCGAGTTCCCACCGCAACCCATAGTTGAGGGTCAGGGAAGGATTGATCTTCCAGCTGTCCTGGGCAAACAAGTACAAGCCCGTGGTGCGGACGTTTTCGCGCTGCGCTGAACCTTGCGTGAAGCTGTCGTCCAAACCCAACAGGTATCCCGGGTAGTTGTTGTTTGAGAAGATCGAGTTTTCAGTCGTGCTATTGAAGGTGAAATCGCCGCTCACGTTGTAGTAGAGCGTCTGATCAAACCTGTCGCGCCGCACATCGACACCAAACTTCGATGTGTGGTTTCCCTTTACCCAGGTCAGGTTATCGGCCCACATGAACGAGTTGCCCACCTGCGGCAGTTCACCCTCCCATCCGTTTCCGATCGCAAAACCACCAGCGACATCGACAAAGGGGAGTCCTGTGTGAGAGGCCGGAAGTCCTGTCGTAATTCCATACTGTGGACTTGAGCCAAGCTGGCCGACAATCGAGTTCGGTCCGGAATTTGAATCCGATGTTCCGTTAAAGCAGACCGCCTGCGCGGACGGAGATGTACACGACGAGTAAATCGAGCCTGTGTTCTGAGGGTGCTGGAACGTCAACTGTCCTTCGCGCATATAGGTGAACCGCGCCTCGTTCACAAGCGAGTTGTTGATTGTCCAGTTATGGCTTGGATTGTATTGCTGGCTGCGGGTTCCTACTTTCGCGCCGAACCCTGGAATATTCGCGCCCGAAGCCTGAAAGTTATAGAACGGCTGGAGTTGACTATCGTCAGTGTAATAGTAGTAAAAACTGAAGTTCTGGCTGGCATTGATGTGGTGATCAAGTCTCACCGTGAACTGGTCCTGACGTTCCGATTGAACGGGAACCGCCTGGAAAGTGCCGTCAGAG